>NZ_JAAKEE010000078.1:0-6542 GCF_011038995.1 Adlercreutzia sp. ZJ242 | reverse complement strand
GGCGCGGGCGCGGGCGCGGGCACGGGCGCGGGCGGCGCCGGCAGCCCCTACGGCACGGGCACGGGCCCGAGCGCCGGCAGCTACGACTGGGTGGAGATCAACTGGGAGGACCTCTTCGGCGGCTCAAGCCCCTGGGCGCAGCCGGGCGCGGGCGTCACCATCCACCCCGAGGCGTCCGCCGCCGACACCGCCGAGGTGCGCCAGGCCGTCAGCTACATCAACGCGAGCAACTTCGCCGCAGCCCTCGGCATCCTCAACAACATCACCTCGGCGAACCGCAACGCGCGCTGGCACTACCTGAGCGCGCTCGCGAACAACGGCGCGGGCAACACCGTGGCCGCGCTCGAGAACATCCGCCGCGCGCGCAACCTGGACCCGGGCAACGCCGACTACGCGCGCGCCGAGCAGTCGTTCACGCGCCGCGCCCAGACCTACGAGCAGGAGAGCACCACGCGCGGCTTCTCCACGGGCTTCATCGACCCCAGCATGCTGTGCTGCTGCCTCTGCTTCGGCCCCACCCTCTGCCAGCCCTTCCTGTTCTGCCTCTGAGCCTGCCCCTGAGGCCCTGACCCGAACCCTCGAGAAAGCGAGCATATCCATGGCCGTCATCGGAATCGATCTTGGAACCACCAACAGCTGCGTCGCGGCGGTGCAGGGCGGCCAGCCCGAGGTCATCGCGAACGCCGAAGGCGAGCGCACCACGCCCTCCGTCATCGCCTTCTCCAAGGACGGCGAGCGCCTCGTGGGCACGGTCGCGCAGCGCCAGGCGGCCATGAACCCCCACCGCACAATCACCTCGGTCAAGCGCCGCATGGGCACCGACTGGCGCGCGGACGTCGACGGCAGGGCGTTCTCCCCGCAGGAGCTCTCCGCCATGATCCTGCGCAAGCTGCGCAAGGACGCCGAGAGCTACCTGGGGCAGCCCGTCACCGACGCCGTGATCACCGTGCCCGCCTACTTCAACGACATGCAGCGCCAGGCCACGAAAGACGCCGGCACCATCGCGGGCCTCAACGTGCTGCGCATCATCAACGAGCCCACGGCCGCCGCGCTCGCCTACGGGCTCGACCACGGCGACCCGCAGATGGTCATGGTGTACGACCTCGGCGGCGGCACGTTCGACGTGTCCGTCATCGAGATCGGCGACAACGTGATCGAGGTGCTGGCCACCGCCGGCAACAACCACCTCGGCGGCGACGACTTCGACGCGCGCCTCGCCGAGCACCTGATGGACGCCTTCCAGCGCCAGGCCGGCTTCGACGTGCGCCGCGACCCGATGGCCGCCCAGCGCGTGCGCGAGGCCGCGCAGAGCGCCAAGCGCGAGCTGTCGTCCCTGGAGTCCACCACGGTGAACCTGCCCTTCCTCGCCCAGGGGCCCTCAGGCCCGCTGCACCTGGAGCAGACGATCACGCGCGCCACGTTCGACCAGCTCACGCGCGACCTGGTGGAGGCTACCGCGGGGCCCGTGACCCAGGCGCTCGCCGACGCGGGCATCGCCGCGAGCGAGCTGGGCAGCGTGCTCCTGGTAGGCGGCTCCACGCGCATCCCCGCCGTGCAGGAGCACGTGCAGCGCCTCACCGGCAAGCGCCCGTCGAGCAGCGTGAACCCCGACGAGTGCGTGGCGCAGGGCGCCGCCGTCCAAGGCGCCACGCTCGCGAACGCGCAGGGCGGCCTGGTGCCCCGCGGCGGCGAGCTGCTGCTGCTCGACGTGGTGCCCATGTCGTTCGCCATCGAGACGGTCGGCGGCGTGGCCACGCGCGTCATCGACCGCAACACCACCCTGCCCGTCCACTACGAGCAGGTGTTCACCACCGCCGCTCCCTTCCAGACGAAGGTGGAGGTGCACGTGCTGCAGGGCGAGCGCCCCATGGCGCGCGACAACAAGACCATCGGGAAGTTCCAGCTCAAGGGCATCAAGCGCGCGCCGGCGGGCGTGCCGCAGATCAACGTGTGCTTCGACATCGACGCCAACGGCATCCTCACCGTGTCGGCCCGCGACCTCGGCACCGGCAACGAGCAGTCGATCACCATCACCGACTCCGAGCGCATGTCCGACGAGGAGATCCAGGCCGCCATCCGCGACGCCGAGCTCTACGCCGCCGAGGACCAGGCCCGCCGCGACTCCTTCGCGCGGCGCGAGGAGGCCCAGCAGCTCTACGGCCAGGCGGAGCAGGTGCTCAAGGACCGCGGCCGCGAGCTGGGCAAGGAGGAGAAGAAGGAGCTCAAGTCGGCCCACGCCGCCCTCGGGCGCCTCCTCCTGAAGAAGCCCGAGAAGATGAAGGACGACGACTGGGCGGAGATGGCGAAGGCCAGCGCCAACCTGAGGGACCTGCTCGCCAAGCTGTAGGTCGCCCGGCAGGGCGGGGCCGTCGCAGGTCGCCCGACGCGCAAGCCGGCCCCGCGAACCAGCCCCGCGAACCAGCCCCGCAAGCAAGCCGCGCCAAAACGCGCGAGCCGCGACGCAAGCAGGGGGAGGCGCCCGCCCGGCGGGGCGCCTCTCCCTTTTTCGTGCTTTATTTTATCCTCATATAGGAATATAATCTCGCTTAGCATATTAGCCTTCTATGGAAATATACTTGGGAGAGACTATATGAGCCGCCCCGGCGAACCCAGCACGATCACCTCGCCCGAAGCGAGCACCCCGCCCCCGCCGCCCCCGTCAAGCGACGCCAAGCCGCCGTCAGGCAGCGCCACGCGCCCCTCGAACGGCGCCGCGCGCTTGGCGCCCAGCGTCTCGGCGCGGCGCGCCAACCTCATCATCGCGGGGCTCGCCGTGTTCATGGTGCTCGCCGCGGGCGTGTCGCTCATGCTCGGGCGCTACCCCATCGAGCCCGCCCAGGCGCTCGCCATGCTCGCGAGCCAGGTCCCCGGCGTCACGCTCGAGCCCACCTGGACCTCGCAGCAGGCGACGCTGTTCTTCAACGTGCGCCTGCCGCGCATCATGCTCGCGCTCATGGTGGGCTGCTGCCTGGCCACCGCGGGCGCGGCCTTCCAGGGCACCTTCCAGAACCCGCTCGTCTCGCCCGACATCCTCGGCGCCTCCCAGGGAGCCGCCTTCGGCGCCGCCATCGCCATCCTCGCCGGCCAGGCGGCCTTCGGCGTGTCGGTCTCGGCCTTCGGCTTCTCCATCCTCACCGTGATGCTCGTCCTCCTCGTGTCGAGCCGCGCGAAGGGCAACCGCATCCTCGTCACCGTGCTCGCCGGCACCATGATCAGCTCGCTGTTCTCGGCGGGCGTGTCGTTCACCAAGCTCGTGGCCGACCCCACCGACGACCTGCCCGCCATCACCTACTGGCTCATGGGAAGCCTCACCGGCGCGAAGATGTCCGACATCGCCATCGCCGCCATCCCCATGGCGGTCGGCATGGCGGTGCTGTTCGCCCTGCGCTGGCGCATCAACATCCTCACCATGGGCGATGACGAGGCGTCCACCATGGGCATCGACGCCCGCCGGCTGCGCCTCTTCATCATCCTGGCCGCCACCATGGCCACCGCCTCGAGCGTGGCCATCTCAGGCATGATCGGCTGGGTGGGGCTCGTGGTGCCGCATCTGTGCCGCATGATGGTGGGCAGCGACTACCGCCGCCTCATCCCCGCGAGCATGCTGTTCGGCGCGAGCTTCCTGCTCGTGGTGGACAACATCGCGCGCCTCACGGCCACCTCCGAGATCCCCATCGGCATCCTCACGGCGTTCGTGGGAGCGCCTTTCTTCCTGTACCTGATCACGCGCAAGAAGAAGGTGTAGCGCATGAGCATCGAGATCACCAACCTGTCGTTTAGCTACGGGCGGCGCGAGGTGCTGCACGACGTGAACGTCAGCATCCCCGACGGCACGCTCGTGAACGTGCTCGGACCCAACGGCGTGGGCAAGTCGACGCTGTTCCGCTGCATCCTGGGGCTGAACGCGCGCTACGAGGGCGTCGTGCGCGTCAACGGGAAGGACATGCGCGCGCTGTCCGTGAAGCAGCGCGCCCGCGAGATCTCCTACATCCCCCAGAGCCACGCGCCGGTGTACGACTACGAGGTGCTCGACGTGGTGCTCATGAGCACCGGCGCCGACCTGGGCATGATGCGCTCCCCCGGCCCGCGCCACGTGGAGCGCGCCTACGCGGCGCTCGAGCGCGTCGGGATCGCGCACCTGGCACACCGCACCTACACGCAGATCTCCGGCGGCGAGCAGCAGCTCGTGCTCATCGCGCGCGCCATCGCGCAGGAGGCCCGCACCATCATCATGGACGAGCCCACGAGCGCGCTCGACTACGGCAACACCGTGCGCGTGCTCTCGTGCGTGCGCCAGCTCGCGCGCGAGGGGCTCTCCATCGTGCAGTCAACACATCAGCCTGACCAGGCATTCCTCTACTCCGACAAGACGCTCGTCATCGACGCCGGCACCGTGCGCGCCTACGGCGACCCGCGTGACGTCATCACGCGCGAGCTGGTGAGCGCGCTGTACGGCGTCGACGTCGAAGTCAACTCACTCTACGGCGATAAGGTGCGCGTCTGCGTGCCTGTGAAGGAGATCGCGCGGTGAGGGCAGCCCCGCCTGAAGGCGAGGCGCAAGTCCCCCGTCGTCAATCCGACGAAAGGAAGGAAGAACCGTGACCACCACAACCAAGAAGAGGACGAGGCTCATAGCGGCCTTCGCCGCCGCAGCGCTCGCGGCGAGCCTGGCGCTCGTCCTCGCCGGGTGCGCGTCGAACGCCGCGCCCGCGTCGTCTGCCAGCTCCTCGGCCAGCTCGGCTGCCGCCGAGGCGCAGACCCGCACGTTCACCGACTCGGCGGGCCGCACCGTCGAGCTGCCGGCCACCATCGAGCGCATCGCGCCGTCGGGCCACACCGCCAACCAGGTGCTGCTCACCATGGCGCCCGAGAAGATGGTGGGCCTCTCCCAGGACCTCACCGAGGACCAGGCGAAGTACTTCGACATCGACGCGGCCAACCTGCCCGTGTTCGGCGCGGCGTTCGGCGCGAAGGGCGACATCAACAAAGAGGCCGTGGCCGCTGCCGACCCGCAGGTCATCATCGACACCGGCGAGTACAAGGACGGCCTGAAGGAGGACCTCGACACCCTGCAGGAGCAGCTCGGCATCCCCTGCGTGTTCATCGAGACCAAGCTCGAGGACTACGGCGCCGCCTACGAGGACCTCGGCGAGCTGCTCGGCATGGAGGAGCGCGGGCGCGAGCTGTCCGACTACTGCAAGGCCGCCTATGACGAGACGACCTCCGTCATGGCCACCATCCCCGAGTCCGAGCGCGCCAACATCGCCTACCTGCTCGGCGACGCGGGCCTGAACGCCATCGCCGCGAACTCCTACCAGGGCGGCGTCATCGACCTGTGCGCCAACAACCTGTTCAAGCCCGAGAAGGCCACGGGCAGCGGCGCGGGCCAGGAGGTCAGCCTCGAGCAGATCGCCCTGTGGAACCCCGAGCTCATCGTGTTCCAGAAGGGCAGCATCTACGACACCGTGGGCGACAACCCCGCATGGGACGGCATCGCCGCCATCGACAGCGGCAACTACTACGAGGTGCCGGGCAGCCCCTACTGCTGGCTCAACAACCCGCCGACCGTGAACCAGGTCATGGGCATGCAGTGGCTGCCGCGCCTGCTCTACCCTGACAAGTTCGACACCTCCATCGAGGACGTGGCGAAGAGCTACTACCACACCTTCTACGGCTACGACCTGAGCGACGAAGAGGTGGCCAAGCTCACCGAGAACGCGCTTCCGAAGGCCGCCTAGCATCACCTCAGCATGCTGATATGAGCCTTCGGCAACGCAACTCGGGAAGGCTTCCAGCATGAGCGAAACCCTGGGCCCCAGTCTGACATATCAGACTGGGGCCCTCGCTTTCCCCTGGCGGCGCGCGAAAACACGCAAAAGTTCTGACCTGGGGTTTTGCAAGCGGGGATTAGGAAAATCGACCCTCAGGGTTGATGTTCCACCCGCAAAACGACCCCCAGAATCATTGACCGCAAAATGCTCATACCATATCTTGCACGATGTACGTTTCTGACGTGCGGGCGCACAGGTGACTTCTGTCACGCTCCCACGTCGAGAACACAGTCCTGAGGAGAGAATCATGGAAGGAGGGTGCGCGCAGTCGTTTCTTCTGGCTGCTGTGCAGTCTTAGCGCAGGGCGCGATCCGCCGTTGGGGAACGGCGAATCGTAGTCGCAAAGGAGCTCGGCCATCCCTATAAACCGAGCTTCTTTGCGATTCCTGATGACATGCCGCAGCTTTGTCTTGCTACTGCGTTGGGGATGAGATCTCTTTACTCGCTTTGCCCGCATTCCCTTAGCTCTACCGTAAGCGGCAAAGTACCTATTTTTCGTATAGGGGGTATTAATGGACAAAAAAGAGTTTACCGTTTCTGAAGTCATTGACTCTATCGGTATCAGCTCTCACACGTGGGTCATCTTCGTGATCCTCGCATTCGCAATGATCTTCGACGGTTATGACTTCATGATCGTCAACTCCACCAACCTGTTCGTGGCCCACACCTTCTGGCCCGACAACCCGAACCCCGGCACCCTCATGGGCTCGC
>NZ_JAAKEE010000077.1:0-7208 GCF_011038995.1 Adlercreutzia sp. ZJ242 | reverse complement strand
ACTAACTTGAAAGGAAGTGCACTAAATGGCAGATCAGAAGTACGCACTGCTCGTTGACTACACCTACTTCTCCGGCAACCACGCCGCAGAGATCGCCTGCAAGGAGGAGCTCGGCCTTCCGCTCGACCAGTTCGGCATCAAGGAGGTCCAGGTCGGCCCCTTCAAGAAGGGCGAGGGCAACGACGGCGACGCCTGGGAGTGGTTCTACATCCCCTGCCCGACGTCGATCTTCTCCGAGCACTGGGGAACCGACGGCGACAAGGCCGGCCAGCGCCCGCTGGCGGTCCAGGTCGAGGAGTCCGCGTCCATGTACTACGGCACCCTCGAGGACATGATCGCCAAGATGGCGGAGTTCGACCGCCCGATGGTTCTGTTCCAGCTGTAAGCTGACGTGGTAACATTGTCGTGGCCGCCGGCTCTCGCGGCGGGCGGCCGCGACATCGCGTTCGACACTAACAAGGAGGAAATATGACCCGCGACGAATTCCTCGCACTTGACGCCGCCGAGGCCGCCGAGAAGCTCAATGCTCTTCTGGCTGACGGCAAGGACAAGGCCGGCGCCATGGCCGAGTTCGGCATCGCCCAGGCTGACCTCATGAAGGCCCAGATCTTCTTCGTGAAGGACAAGTTCATCGCCCGCGCTTGGGGCGGCTACACCTCCACGAAGCGCACCGGCAACGAGGCCGGCGACACCGGCATCGGCGTCGGCAACAGCGACCCGTCCAAGGGCTATCAGGGCGTGTAAGCTCGCAAGAGTTTTCGCTGTCTGGAAGGCTCGCCCCAACCTCGGGGCGGGCCTTCTTTGTAGCATCTGCAACGAGTCCCCTCAGGCAAGCACCCTCGCGCCAGGACGTTTGCCTGAAGGAAGGAAAGCGACAGAAGGAGGGCATTTCCATGTCTACTGAAGACGAGATCCGCGCGGAGGTCGAGGAGCTGGGCCGGCTGGAGCCCGCGCAGGAGGACATCCTGTACAACATCTCGCTCAAGCAGGACGAGCTGGGCCGCCAGGCCACCAACCTGCTGCTGAGCAAGGTGGAGGGCAGCCCCGTCTACCAGCCGATGATCGACCGCGAGTACCTCACCTACGAGGTGTTCAACCACGGCTCCAAGCACGAGATCGCGAGCCTGTACGTGACGCTCAAGGGCCTGCGCTACTGCATCATGTACGCCGACGAGCTCTCGCGCCGCCGCAAGCTCAACCCCGCCGGCGCGCCCTGGGGCGAGTAGGAGAGGGGCTGGCATAGCCGTCTCAAGGCCCGCCCGAGCTGCTGCTCGGGCGGGCCTTCTTTGCGCACGGGCGCCGCCTGCTGCGCGCCCGACCGGCGAGTTCGCGTATAATAGGGGCATTATGGACGTGATGTGGGGAAGTACCAGCAAGACCGATGGACAGCATGGAAGCATGGGCGTTTCTTACGCAGTTGACCTCAGCAAGCTCGACGCGTGCTTCGGGGGGTTCACTCCCATGGCGCTGAGCGACGGAATCGCCTCGAAGGAGCAGATGGCCGAGGCTGAGCGGCGCCTCAAGGCACGGCGCGCCTCCCTTGAGCGCGCGGCGGCCATCGAGGCGGCACGCGCCTCTGACGAGCGCACGTGGGTTGACGACGAGGGCAGCACGTGGCGCTACGTGGTGCTCGACGACGCCGAGGTGCGCGTCGAGAAGTGCGAGGCGCGCGCTTCCCGCCTGCGCATACCCGCGCAGATCGAGGGCAAGCCGGTGGTCGCGCTCGCACCCGACGCCTGCGCGTACCTGCCGGACGTCGAAGAGGTGACCTGCCCCGACACCATCATGCTCATGGGGTTCTGCGCGTTCCGCGGATGCCGGCAGCTCAGGCGCGCCGTCCTGCCGAAGGGGCTCGCGACGTTCGACTCCGACTGGTTCCGCAGCTGCGCGAACCTCGAGCACCTGACGCTTCCCGACGGCCTGGCCAAGCTCGACGCGAGCCTCTTCGACCTGGAGGGCCTGCGCGTGCTCGTGGTGGGCTCGGGCGCCGGCGAGGTGGCCCCCGGCGCGTTCGCGAAGAGCAAGCTCACGTCGATCGAGGTGAGCGCCGACAACCCCTTCCTCGCAACCGACGGGCGGGCGCTCTACAGCCGCGACGGCAGCGTGCTCGTGGCGCTCGCGGTGCCGGGGCGCGACTACGCGGTGAGCGCCGGCTGCCGCATGATCGCCAAGAAGGGCCTGAGCCACTTCGCGTGCCTCGAGCACGTGGAGGTGCCCGACAGCCTCGAGGTGCTCGGCCCGTTCGCCTACGCGCGCACGGGCGTCTCCGCGTTCGAGGCCCCCGCGGCGCTCAAGCACATCGGCGAGAAGGCGTTCTTCGGCTGCGCGCAGCTTGAGCGCGTGCGCCTGCGCGAGGGCCTGCTCTCCATCGACGACGACGCGTTCACGCGCACGCGCCTGCGCGAGCTGCGCGTCCCCGCGTCGGTGGAGGAGCTCGGGCACCCGCTCGCCGCGTACTGCGACCTCACCTACGCAGGCCCCGACGCCACGTTCTCCATCGCCGAGGGCTCGGCGCACCTCGAGCTCGACGAGGCGGGCTGTCTGTACCACCGCGGCGAGGAGGGCCTGCGCCTGCTGCGCATGATGGACCCGGAGGTGGAGCGCTACGCGGTGAAGCCCGGCACCGTGAGCATCGGCGAGGGGGCCTTCGCCATGCACGGGAAGCTGCGCGCGGTCGTGCTGCCCGAGGGGCTCGTGGAGATCGGCGACGCGGCGTTCAAGTCATGCCGCGCGCTCTGCGAGGTGAACGTCCCCGCGAGCGTGCGCCGCATCGGCGACGAGGCGCTCCTCGAGACGGTCATCACGCACCTCGAGATCCCGGCGGGGCTCGAGGACGTCGGGCTCAACGCGCTCGTGACCTACGGCGCGCACCACGGCAACGTCGACCCGTCGCTGCGCGAGGTGACGGTGCGCGCGGGCAACGCGCGGTTCTACACGCTCCCCGGCCTCCTGCTCGAGCGCAAGCCGGGCGGGCGCGCGCGCGTGCTCCTGTGCACGGGCGCGGAGCGCGTCGTGCGCGTGCCCGAGGAGGTCGACGAGATCGCGCCGTACGCGTTCAACGCCGTCCGCGGGCTGGAGGAGATCCACCTGTCGGACCGCATCCAGGACGTGGGCATCCGCGGGCTGGCCGTGGGCGACCTGGTGGGGCTCATCCGCATCGACCTGGCGCAGCCCGTCGAGGGGCACGCGTTCTTCGAGTGGCGCTTCCCGCAGACCGACCGCGGGGCGCAGCAGCAGATGCTCGCCCTGAGCGTGCCGCGCTTCGTGAACCCCGAGATGCTCTTCGAGCACTACGACAACGCGATCGTGAACGCGAACAGCTTCGACCACCAGAGCGACGCGGGCCTCGGCGTGTACGACCAGGCCGTGCTCATCATGGCGCGCCTCGCCGACCCGGTGTACCTGAGCGCGGTGAACCGCAGCCTGTGCGAGCGCGCCCTGCGCGACAACATCGAGGACGTCTGCGTGGAGATCGCGAAGCACGACGACAGGCGCGCGATCGACTCCCTGCTTGACCTGGGATACCTCAACGGCGACAACCTCTACCGCGTGATCGACCGCGTCGGCGCGCTGCAGGACGCCTCCATGACGGGGTATCTGCTCGAGGTCAAGCGCACCCGCTTCGGGCAAGACGCGTTCGACTTCGACCTGTAGGAGGAAGCGATGCCGGCTGTTCCCGAGATGCCTGACGCCAAGCTCGCCCGACGCGAGCGCGAGGACGCCCTGGGCAGGGACATCATCGACGAGTGTCGCGTGCAGCTCATGCTCAAGTTCCGCTTCCTCGACCTGGCGCTGTGGCGCATGGACCTCGAGCCGATGCGCGTGGGCGCGGCCTACCCGCTGGCGACCGACGCCAAGCGCGTGATCTTCGACCCGCCGCGCGTGATCGGGCGCTTCCAGCTCTCGTTCGACGAGCTGGTGCGCGACTACCTGCACCTGGTGATGCACTGCGTCTTCCGCCATCCGTTCAACGAGGACCACGACAACCGAGAGGCGTGGAACCTGGCATGCGACATCATCGTGGAGAGCGCGGTGATGGACCTGTGCGGCAGCCGCTTCGAGAGCGAGGAGGACGCCGAGCGCCGCCAGGCTGTGAGCGAGATCAGGATGCTCGTGGGCAACCTGCTGCCGGGGAAGGTGTACGCGCTGGTCAAGAGCATGGTGCTCACCCCCGAGGGGCAGCAGTACCGGGGTCTGGGCCGCAGCACGCTCAACGCGTGGCACGACCTGTTCGAGCGCGACGACCACGGCGCGTGGCCGGCCAACAACGACGCGCGCGCGCAGGGCGACGACGCGCGCGAGGACGCGGCGGAGGAGATGTCCGAGGACGACGAGAACCCGGACGTGGCCGCCGACATGCTGCGAACGGACTCGCCGAGCGAGAGCACGCCCGAGGACGCCGACGCGCCGCATGACGCGAGCGCGGGCGAGGAGGAGGCCCAGGCGGCGGGCGCCGACGACGCCGCCGAGGAGGAGGCCGACGCGGGCGCGGACGCCGACGACGCGAGCCCGGAGGAGCCCGAGGACCCCGAGGACGCCGAGGACGCCGGGGACGCCGAGGACGACCGCCCCGAGGGCGCGCGCGACGAGCATGACCCGCGCGACGCAGAGCGCGACGCCGAGCGCGAGGAGAAGGAGTGGGAGGACATCTCCAAGCAGATCGAGATGAACCTCGAGACGTTCTCGAAGGAGTGGGGCGACGCGGCCGGCAGCCTGATGGCGAACTTGGCCCTAGCCAACCGCAAGCGGCACAGCTACACCGACTTCCTGCGCCGGTTCATGGTGCACGCCGAGGAGATGCAGCTGAACATGGACGAGTTCGACTACATCTACTACGCCTACGGGATGGAGCTGTACGGCAACATGCCGCTCGTGGAGCCGCTCGAGTACCAGGAGACCGAGCGCGTGCGCGACTTCGCCATCGTGATCGACACCTCGGAGTCCGTGAGCGGCGAGCTGGTGAAGAAGTTCCTGCGCCACACGTTCGACGTGCTCAAGAGCTCGGAGAGCTATGCGAGCGAGGTGAACATCCACGTCATCCAATGCGACGCGAAGGTGCAGGCGGACACGCGCCTCAAGAGCCTGCGCGACGTGGACCGGATGATGGAGCGATTCCAGGTGCGCGGATTCGGCGGCACGGACTTCCGCCCCGCGTTCGACTACGTGGAGATGCTGCGCCGCCGCGGCGAGCTCTCCGACATGAGGGGGCTCATCTACTACACCGACGGCCTGGGCACGTTCCCGGAGAAGACGCCCGACTACGACGTGGCGTTCGTGTTCATGGACGACGAGGAGCGGATGCTGCCGCCCGTGCCGCCGTGGGCCATGAAGGTCGTGGTGGACGAGAACGGGATCGACATGCTCCGCCCGTCTTGACGAGGCGGGCGAGGCGCCGGGGCCCGCGCGGGCCTCGGCTGGCAGGGCCGATGGGGCCGACAGGGCTTGCGAGGCTGACGAGGTTGCTTTTCCAAGCGACGGGAAGGACAGGCTGAGATGAACATAACGTCTGCGAAGCAGCAGATCAAGGACACGGTCGAGGCGTACCTGAGGAAGGACGACGCCGGGATGTACCTGATCGCGCCGGCGCACCAGCGCCCGGTGTTCCTGCTCGGCGCGCCGGGCATCGGCAAGACGGCCATCATGGAGCAGGTGGCGCGCGAGCTGGAGATCGGCATCGTGGCGTACTCGATGACGCACCACACGCGCCAGAGCGCGCTCGGCCTGCCGCGCATCGAGCACCGCGAGTTCGAGGGCTTCGAGTACGAGGCGTCGGAGTACACGATGAGCGAGATCGTGGCGGCCATCTACGCCTACATGGAGCGCACGGGGCTGCGCCAGGGCATCCTGTTCCTCGACGAGATCAACTGCGTGTCCGAGACGCTCTACCCCTCGATGCTCCAGTTCCTCCAGTTCAAGGTGTTCGGCAAGCACAAGGTGCCCGACGGCTGGGTGGTGGTGTGCGCGGGCAACCCGCCCGAGTACAACCGCAGCGTGCACGAGTTCGACATCGTGACGCTCGACCGCCTGCGCGAGATCGACGTGGAGCCCGACTACGCGGCGTGGAAGGGCTACGCCACGGCGTGCGGCCTGCACCCGGCGGTGACCACCTTCCTCGAGACGAAGAAGGAGTGCTTCTACAAGGTCGAGAGCAAGCCGGGCGGCGGCAAGGCGTTCGTGACGGCGCGCGGCTGGGAGGACCTCGCGCGCGTCATCACGCTGTACGAGGAGATGGGCAAGCCGGTGAACCGCGAGCTCGTGGCGCAGTTCCTGCGCGACGACGCGATCGTCGACGCGTTTGCGGTGTACTACGCGCTGTTCGAGAAGTACCGCTCCGACTACCAGGTGGACACCATCCTGGCGGGCGAGGCGAGCGACGCCATCAGGGCGCGCGCGAAGGAGGCCGAGTTCGACGAGCGCGTGGCGCTCATCAGCCTGATGCTCGACGTGCTGGCGCGCGCCTGCGCCGACGTGCTCGAGCAGGAGGGCGTGGTGGTCCAGCTGCGCGACGTGCTGCGCGTGGCGAAGGGCGAGCTCCTGTCCGGCGCCGCGGTCGCCGACGCGCTCGGCACGCGCGTGGCGGAGCGCGAGCGCGCGCTGGCGCGCAAGGTGGGCTCGGGCGTGGCAGCCGGCTCCTACGTGCGCCGGGAGCGCCTGGTCATCCGCCTGCTGAAGGACTTCATGGGACGTTGCGCGCTCGAGAAGGCCGAGGCGGGCGAGGCGGCCTTCCGCATCGTCGAGGCGGCGTACAAGGCCGAGGTGGCGAAGATCAAGCCGGCCGCCGCGGCGGCGAGCGAGAAGATGGACCACGCGTTCGACTTCGTGGACGCGTGCTTCTCGAGCCGCGAGATGCTCGTGCTCATCGCCGAGCTGGCCACGCGCCAGCCCACCACGCAGTTCGTGGCGCACTACGGCAACGACAAGTACTACGCGCACAACCAGGAGCTCCAGGTTGACGCGGCGCGCATGGGCCTCGCCGAGCGCGCGAGCATGCTCGAGGACCTGAGCGAGAACATCAAGGCCGCGGAAGAGGCCGTCGGCGCGGGCGCGAGCGCGCGCGACACCGGCTCGGCCGCGGCGGCGGGGCTGTCCGTGGGCAGGCGCGAGGAGCGCTCGTCGGTGGGAGACGCGGCCGACGTGGCCGGGCGTGCGGCTGACGCGTGCAGCGGCGCGCACGTGGCGGTGCAGGAGACGCGCGCCGCGGCGGCCCG
>NZ_JAAKEE010000076.1:0-7237 GCF_011038995.1 Adlercreutzia sp. ZJ242 | reverse complement strand
AGCGCAGGGCCGTGGCCGAGCGCTACTGGGAGCTGCTGGGCGGCGTGCCCGGGGTCAAGGCCTGCGTGCCGCCGGAGGGAGTCAGGCACAACTACGCCTACATGCCCGTCGTCTTCGACCCGACCGTGTTCGGCGCGACCCGAGACGACGTGTTCGACGCGCTCGCGAAGGAGGAGATAGGCGCCCGCAAGTACTTCCACCCGCTCGTGTCCGGCTACGCCTGCTACGCGGGGATGTTCGACCCCGCAGACACGCCGGTGGCGCGCGAGGTGGCCGCCCGCGTGCTGACGCTGCCCCTGTACGCCGACCTGGCGCTTTCGGACGTCGATCGCATCTGCGGCATCGTGAGGGGGTGCGCGCGATGAGGAGCCTGCTGATACTGGGATGCGGTGGGCACGGCAAGGTTGTCTACGAGTGCGCCCTGCTGGCGGGGGAGTACTGTCGCGTGGCCTTTGCGTCGAACCTCGACGAGCCCTCCCCCGTCGACGGGGTCCCCGTCTACCCCGAGTCGGAGGTGTCTTCGCTGCTGGCGTCCGGGGAGTACGGCGAGGTGCTCGTCGCGATAGGAGACAACGTCGCGAGGCGCGTGAAGTGCGAGGCCCTGCGCGCGGAGGGGGCCGCCCTGGCGACGCTGGTGCACCCCTCGGCCTGCGTGTCCCCCTCGGTGGAGGTCGGCGCGGGCAGCGTGGTCCTGGCCGGCGCCGTCATCAACGCAGGCGCGAAGGTGGGGGCGGGCTGCATAGTCAACACGCGCGCCGTCATCGAGCACGACTGCGTCTTGGGCGACTACGCTCACATGTCGCCCGGGGCCTGCATAGGCGGCGGGACCCGCGTGGGGGAGGGCTCGTGGCTCTGCATCGGGTCGGTCATCTCCGACCACGTGGACGTTGCGGGTGGGGTGACGCTCGGCGCCGGGAGCGCCCTCCTGCGCGACGCCGAGGGACCCGGTCTGTACGTCGGCTCGCCCGCGCGCCTCAGGAGGAAACTATGAAGGGCATCATCCTCGCGGGAGGGTCGGGCACCCGGCTCTACCCCGTGACCAAGGCGGTCAGCAAGCAGCTGCTGCCGGTGTACGACAAGCCGCTGGTGTACTACCCGCTGTCCGTGCTCATGCTCGTGGGGATACGCGAGGTGCTGGTCATATCCACGCCCGACGACGTGGGCAGCTACGAGAAGCTGCTCGGCGACGGCGCCGGCCTGGGCATGAGGATCTCATACGCCGTCCAGGAGCGCCCCGAGGGGCTCGCCCAGGCCTTCCTCATCGGCCGGGAGTTCATAGGGGGCGACTGCGTGGCGCTCGTGCTCGGCGACAACGTGTTCCACGGCCACGACCTCACCCGCGTGCTCCTGCGCGCCAGGGGCAGGGTCGAGTCCGAGGGAGGCGCCGTCGTGTTCGGCTACCCGGTCAGGGACGCCCGCGCCTTCGGCGTGGTGGAGTTCGACGATGCGGGGCGCGTCGTCGGCATCGAGGAGAAGCCGGAGAGCCCCAAGTCGAGCTACGCCGTGCCGGGGCTGTACTTCTACGACGGCCGCGTGTGCGACGTGGCCGAGCGCGTCGAGCCCTCCGCGCGCGGGGAGCTCGAGATCACGAGCGTGAACAGCGCCTACCTCGCGGCCGGCGAGCTTCGCGTCGAGCTCATGGGGCGCGGCATGGCGTGGCTGGACACGGGCACCCCGGAGGGGCTCCTCAAGGCGGCCGAGTACGTGGAGGCCGTGCAGTCGAGGCAGGGCTTCTACGTGGCCTGCGTGGAGGAGATCGCCTACAGGCGCGGCTTCATAGGCGCCGAGAGGCTGCACGGGCTCGGCGAGGCGCTCGCGAAGACCGCCTACGGGCGCTACCTCATGGCCGTGGCCGACGAGGGGCTCGGCCGAGGAGCGGGGCGGCCCGCCTAGAAGCGGGCGGCCGAGGGCCTCGGAAACAGGGTTTCGAGAGAGAGGAGAGGCGCATGGCGGACGGCGTCTTCGAGCCGAGGAGGATAATCGTCACCGGGGGCTGCGGCTTCATCGGCAGCAACTTCACCCGCTGGGTGGTGGAGAGCACGGACTGCGACGTCGTGGTGCTCGACAAGCTCACCTACGCCGGCAACCCGGAGAACATAGCGGGCCTGCCGGATGACAGGGTTCGTCTCGTCGTGGGTGACATCTGCGACGCGGACCTGCTCGACGAGCTCATGCCGGAGGCCGACGCCGTCGTGCACTTCGCGGCAGAGTCCCACAACGACAACTCGATCGCGGGGCCGGAGCCCTTCCTGCGCACCAACGTCGAGGGCACCTACCGGCTCCTCGAGGCGTGCCGCAGGCACGGCAAGCGCCTCCACCACGTCTCCACCGACGAGGTGTACGGCGATTTGGCCCTCGACGACCCGGCCAGGTTCACCGAGGAGACGCCCTACCGCCCGAGCAGCCCCTACAGCTCCACCAAGGCGGCCTCCGACATGCTGGTGCGCGCCTGGCACCGCACCTATCGTGTGCCGGCCACGATCTCCAACTGCTCGAACAACTACGGGCCGTGCCAGCACGTGGAGAAGTTCATACCCCGGCAGGTCACGAACCTCATCGACGGCGTGCGCCCCAAGCTCTACGGGGATGGGATGAACGTCCGCGACTGGATCCACGCCGAGGACCACTCGAGCGCCGTGTGGGCGATACTCACGCGGGGACGTGTCGGCGAGACCTACCTGATAGGGGCGGACGGCGAGAGGAGCAACATCGACGTGCTCCGCGAGGTGCTCAGGGCCTTCGGCCGCGACGAGGGCGACTTCGACTGGGTGCGCGACCGCCCGGGCCACGACCGCCGCTACGCCATCGACAGCTCGAAGCTGCGAGCTGAGCTCGGCTGGCGCCCCAGGCACACGGACTTCGCCGAGGGCCTGGCCGAGGTCATCGAATGGTACCGCGACAACGAGGCCTGGTGGCGCCCCGCCAAGGGGGCCACCGAGGCCAAGTACAGGGCCCAGGGGCAGTAGGGAGGAGGAATCGTGGCGCAAGGCGACAAGACGACGTCCGGCGACTTCACGTTCACCGAGACCTCTATCAAGGGCGTCGTCGTAGTCGACGCCAAGGCCTACGGCGACGAGTGCGGATGCTTCATGGAGACCTACAAGCGGCCCGACTTCGAGGCTGGCGGCATAGCCTGCGAGTTCGTGCAGGACACCAGTTCTCGTCCGCCAAGGGCGTGCTGCGCGGCCTGCACTTCCAGATAGAGCACCCCCCAGGCGAAGCTCGTGCGCGTCATCTCCGGCGAGGTGTTCGACGTGGCGGTCGACCTGAGGGAGGGCAGCCCCACCTTCGGCAGGTGGGAGGGCGTGGTGCTCTCCGCCGAGAACCGGAGGCAGCTCTTCATCCCGCGCGGGTTCGCCCACGGCTTCCTGGTCCTCAGCGACACAGCGGAGTTCTGCTACAAGTGCGACGACGTCTACCACCCGGGCGACGAGGGAGGCCTCATGTGGGATGGCCCCGCGATCGGGATCGAGTGGCCCCCGCTGCAGGGCGATGCGGCGTTCGATGGGCCAAAACTCATCCTTTCCGCTAAAGATAGGACACATTCGCCTCTTTGTGTGCAATAAAGGGTCTTTGCTTTACGAGCTGCGAGTTTTGCTCTTGCGGAATGGTCCCGAAGGCACTTGAGGTAAGAGGGTCCATTTCTTGGGTGACTCCAAGATGTACAAACTAGAAGAAAGGTGTTTTGATATGGGGTCTAAAGAGTTGAAATATCCAATGCCGCAAATGAAAAAGGGGAAACATGAGGCTCCGGCGAAACCAAAAGGCCTTGATGGGTTCGTTATCGTGAGAATGTTAACCCGCCATGAAAAGAGCATTGCGACAATGCTCTGCGGTGCTTGCTACGGTCCATCACGAAACAAGCGGGGTTAGAGACTTGTCGGATTTGCCTATCCAGGAAGAACTGCTCGAATTCGAAGAGCGTCGCCAGGCGATCCTCCAAGATCGATTGCTTCAGAACTCTAACATCCACGTCATGGTCCTCTCGTTCGTATTCCTGTTTGAGATAACCTTTATTGGAGGAGCATTTCCTGATCATATCTCGGATTTTGATTTCATTAGGTATGCTGAATCGATAGTTGTTTTAGTTCTTGCAAATATTGTCCTGGTGGCTTCGCTTGTTATGCTTCTTACGGCAAACTCCTATCATGTGTCTCCTTGGCTTGATCTTGATGACTATTTTGATGGGGGCTCTCATTGCAAAGTATGGGCCATGGGAAAGAGGTATGCTATTCTTTCGGCGTCGAGTGAAAATGCAAAGCGTGTTGCTAACGTTATCTTTGAGTCGCGAGTTCTTATGATAACTGGTGTGGGTATGGGGGCTTTGTCGGTTGCCATCTTTCTTCTCAACGCGAGGGGCTGTTCGTTCATCTGCTTTTTTGGAGTCTTTAATGGGTTCTTGACGATGGTCGGTTCCATTCTCATTGGAACGCTTGTTTTGATTCTCTGGTGCGTCAAAAAGACCAAGGAGTTGAGAAGATTCGTTGGAAGGCGTAAGAATCTATACGACGGCGCATGTCCTATGGTGGATCATGCCAAGGCGAGTTTCAACGAGTTCATCTACAAATACTATTCGTATGCGGATTCTGGGAAACAGTTCCGATGAGTGAGTCTTTGGGTCGCTAGAGCGAGATGGATACGTTCTGGATAACTCTCAATCGCGGCTGTAGTCTCCGCTGCTCATATTGCTATGCGAAAGATGCACCTCTTTCGGTTATATCTCCCGGTGTTCTCCGCGGCTTAGTTGATCTGGCCTGTGAAATGGACGTTGGTTCTATCGTCTACACCGGAGGTGAACCGTCGCTCTATGACGGGCTCAATGATGCGATCGTCCTTGCGAAAAGCAAGGGAATTAGCTGCGGCTTTCCATCGAACGGGCTTCTCTACGGAGACATTGCTGAGGCTGTGTCCCTTGCGGAGACGAATGTCGATAGCGTCTCTCTTTCACTCAAGGGCTGGGATGAAGACTCGTATCTAAGAAAAACTGGAGTTGACGGATACGCCGTCGCTCTTAGAGCTGCGCTAAATCTTGTTAAAGCCGGCATTCCCGTTGTTGCTTCAATGGTGGTGGAGTCTGGCGAGATTATGGAATGGATGTCGGCTATCGCCATGTTGAAGGATCGAGCGGGGGTCGATGCATTCAGCTTTGTCCCCGCTTTTGACTCGGCTCGGATGAAAACCGGAGTCTCCTTGGCTGCTGAGTTTGCCAGTGAGTTTCGTGGAGTGTATTGCACCCTTGACGAGCTCACGGAGGGGAATTTCGTCGTTGAACAGAATATGCCCATGTGTCTGTGGGACATGGACTTGATTAACGAGATGGCTAAAAAGAATCAGTTGCGCTCTGTTTGCCAACTCTTTAGAGGCAACGGGGCCGTATTCGATTGCGATGGAAAATTGATACCATGCAATTCTCTGTTCAAGTATCCGATAGGAAGCTATGGAGCTGATTTCATAACAGCAGATCAATTTATGGCTCATTTGAATTCCGCCAAAGTGAGAGAGGCTGTGAACAGCATAATATCTCCTCCTTCCAGGGAATGCCTAGATTGTGAGCTTTATCCTGTTTGTGCAGGTGGGTGTGCGACCAGGTGGATTCACTATTCGTTCGAAGAGTGTAAGGCAATATGACCCAAGCCAACGATAACGAGTGGCAACGAAGAAGGCCTTAACGGCGAGGCCCCGGACGATTTCCTGGGCACCCTAGGCAGCATATCCTAACGACAAACGATATTCCACCGGCTCATCTATCCCAGGGATTTCTTCTTGCGGGGACAAAATGAGGGCACAAAAGGCCTCGTTTCGGGCGGAAGACGTGTGGGTGGACTGAAGCTGGCGAAAAGCATGCTAAATCCCACACGTTTTAGCGGTTACCCTGCATTTACGATTCATGCAAAAGGCAGGAGATTAGCGCCATGACTTCTGGAAAAAGAAACAAGGTAACCTTACTCGAAGTCATATCCGAGTATGAGCGGCAGTACTTGGGCAGGGAGGCTCTCGCGCACCCGAAGGCGGTTGAACATCTCGATGGGTACAGGGGCATTCTCGAGTACCTCGGCTCAAAGGGGCTAGGGCGAAAGAACTTCAGACACTATGCGTCGCGTGATCGGATAGCCAGCATCTTGGAGGACTCGGCGTTTTATCTCACAGATGGTAGCAATTGGAACGACAAATATGATAGGGAACGGTTCAATCCTTCCTTTTCAGATTACAAGAGATTCGGAATCTGCTTCTCGGCGACGACGAGCGAATGCATCGCGATGTGGATGCTATACGGCGGCACAGATGGAAACGGCACGATGATCAACTTCGACAAGAGGACTTTAAGCGCTGCGATGTCTGCAGATGAGTACGAGTGCGGGTACTTCGATGATCGTGGATTTAACGTTGTCGACGTTCTCGATGCATCGATGGTAGATTTCAAGCTTATGGACGTGCTGTATTTCGGCAGCGGCGATGGCGGCGATAAGGAGGTGATCATTACTCGCAGTGGCGAAAGCAGGCAAGCCGAAATTGCTCGTGAGGCATTTTACGGTATGGAGCAAATTACAAAGCACAAGTCGTGGTCGTATGAAGCAGAGGTAAGGCTCGTCGCCACCGTAGGTAAATCTGCATTGGGAAACAAGGCATCAAAGATCACTTCGATAAAGGTTCCGCTGAGGCTTGATGATGGCTTAAAGAGCGAGAGGGTGTTTGACTCGCCGGTATCGGATGGCAACGGTGAGTACCTTGACAGTGAACTTCTTGGCACGATCGATTGGGATTTCTGCTCAGGCTGCAAGCTGAAGACTGCAAGTAGCCTGCAGTCTGGGTGAATGCTGACGTATTGATAACATGGCTTTCAATCGGGCTGTCATGCGCATCTGGGGTATCCAGGATTTAGTGTGGACGATACGAGCAAAAGCTTAGCCTGACCTACTATGATGAAGGCAAAACACATAAAAGTCGATGGTGGTTCTGCCAAATTAGCCTGATTTTAGGGCACACTTACCCAGGTCCCTTACAGGGGTGTTTCAAAAAGAGTGACGTTGGACGGGGTACAATTTCTTACACACTTTGACAGCGGACATAGCTAGATAGCGGAAGAAATTGTACGTTACCCTTTTTGATCCCGGCCTTTCCGAAATCCGTGTTGCCGATAACCCAAGAACATTAACTTGATCAGGCGATTTACATGAGAGGTAAGGCGGCAACACCAGATTCAGAAGAAAAGCGATGGGTTTTTGACCGCACTATCAGA
>NZ_JAAKEE010000075.1:0-7827 GCF_011038995.1 Adlercreutzia sp. ZJ242 | reverse complement strand
GATACGACGCTTTGAGGCGTTAGGCAACAGGATCCGCACCACAGGGTCGATGCATATGGAGAGAGATCCCTCGCCGACGGACGAGGGGTCTCTCCTTGCGCCCGCTTGACAGGATCCGGGTCATATGGGGACTCAACAACTCGATCAAGGTGATGAAGCGCATGAGCTACGGGCTCGAGACGTTCGAGCGCATGAGGCGTCGCTGCCTTCTGTCCTTGGGCTACATGGGGATCATCAAGCGCGGCGTCAAGATCAACGGCGTGAAGCTCGAGGACCCGAGGCTCTAGCCCAGCCAAAGGAGACGGGAGGTGATGTCGCTTGGCCATGCCGCGCTGCCGCGCAAGAAGGCGGTGATGCCCCTGGGCGATCTGCGCCCCTAGGGCGCTGAAAACTGAATCCGCGAAAATTCGCCCTGCCGAGGGCATAGGTTGCTGTACCCAAAATCGGGTTTGAACAGGGATTTTAGTTGTCAAAGATACGTTCAATTCAGAGAGTTTTGCCTGATGGCGAGTTGATTATCGCGATTATCTACCCAACATTTTGTCTAGAACCGATAACTTACCTTAACTCATGGCCAAAGACATCCCTCACGGAACGCTCCTCATCCCGGGACCTTCTTGAGCGCCATCGTCGCGAGGCAAGAGCCTCCAAACGCGATCGTGAAGGTTGTCAACTCGAACAAGACGGGTGGCAGGGCTACCGCGCTCCCCCAGCCCATCTCCCTAGGGGGTCAAGCAGGAGAGCCCCGAGACCATGAGGAAGGCGGGGACCGCCCATCGCGTGAGCACCACCTGGACCTCGGACCACGCAAGAGCGAGAGCGACGCCAACCTGGGCAACCGAGCCGTTGTCGAGGACGATGACGAACACGTACAAGAGAACGACCGCCGCGGCCCCGAGGGCCCGCGCCCACTCGAAGTAGAGGGCCTTCTGTCCCATGGGGCCTTCGACGCCCATCAGAAGCTCTCCTCGTACTTCCTGCCCAGGAACTTCGCCGCAAGGAAGGCGGTGCCCTTCCTTACCCAGCTGACGGACTCCATGCTCACGACGGGGCGCTCGACGCAGGGAACGCCCTCGGAGTCGAGCCACACGTCGAGCAGGAGCTCCGAGAGCCGCCCCATGCACCGCGCCTCGAAAGGCGTCATGCCCTCGAAGTCGATCATCTCCTCGGCGCGCGCGAGCACGTCGAAGAGCCAGCCGCAATAGGCGCCGAGGACGTCCGCACGCATGACCGCCATGTTGAGCATGTGGGCGTGCGTCATGCGCATACGCCGCTCGAAGGCGAGCAGGCGCTCGGGTGACGTCTCCGAGAGCACCTGGCGCAGCACGTCGATGTGCGCGGGATCGAAGGTGTGGCCGTAGTGGGACTCGATCGTCTCCACATAGTAGCGCCGCTCGCGGGGCAGCAGCACGGGGGCCCTGCCCAGGTCGGCGAGGGCCTCCGCGCCGGTCATCACGCCGCGCTCCCCCGAGCCCGCGAAGTGGCGGCGGTAGTGGACCAGGCCCAGGTGGTCGGCGTCAATGTTCTTCCACGCCCAGTACAGAGCGGTCAATTCGCAGTAGTTCGAGTTCTTCTCGGATATGCCATCGCCCTCGTCATCGCGGGCGAACCCGGGGATGGGGTCCCTCCCCGCCGCGCCCACCTGCACGGGCAGATAGGCCGGGTCGGGCGGCATCCAATAGGGCTTGTGCGACGCCACGGCTATGCGAAGCTCCGCCACGACTAGCTCCCCTGCGCGGTGAGGACCACGCCCACCGTCTGGACTATCAGCTTGAAGTCGGCCCACAGGCCGCATTTCTCTATGTAGAGCAGATCGAGGTCGACCCACTCGTCGAAGGTGATTGCGTCGCGGTTGCGACGCGTCTGCCAGTAGCAGGTGATCCCGGCTTTCACGAGCAGGCGCTGGCGCTGGTAGTCGTCATAGGTCGCCACCTCGCTCGGCAGGGCCGGGCGGGGGCCCACTATGGAGATGTCGCCCTTGAGGACGTTCACGAACTGGGGCAGCTCGTCGAGCGAGAGCTTCCGAAGCCACTTCCCCGCCCGCGTGACGCGCGGGTCATCGGCCATCTTGAAGACGGGTCCCGTCTTCTCGTTGGACTTGCGCAGCTCCTCCAGGCGCTCCTCGGCATCGACGCACATGCTGCGGAACTTGTACATGGTGAACTCGCGGCCGTCCCTCGTCACGCGCTTCTGCCTGAAGATGACGGGGCCGGACGGGTCGTCGAGCTTGATCGCCACCGCGATGATCGCGTACAGCCAGCAGAAGGCCACCAGCACGAAAAGGCTGAAAGCGATGTCGAAGGCACGCTTGACGGCGCGGTAGGCGATGCGATCTTCAACTCCGGTCAGCGTCTTCCCGTCGAGCGCCGCCTCCCGTGATGCGCCGAGACCGGGTGTGCCCACGCAGGCTTCCTCAGCCTGGTCGCCCAACGCCATCTCCCCGCCGTACAGCTCCATGGGCTAGGCGGTCTCCGTATTCGGAGTGAGAAAACCGCCAACCCCTCGCTGGGCCAATTGACCCAGCGAGGGGTTGCGCGAACAGGAGGAGCATGACGCCCCCTCAGTTATGGGCTGTCCCGCATAAGGTACAGGCACGCGCCCGCAGGCGCGCCCTCTCCTTGCCGCGTATTCAGTTGTCAGTGCTTCTTCTGGCAATTACCTTCAATCCTAGCGGGATCTCTTTCGTTCTTCCGCAGATGGTCACCTCGAGCCAGGCCGTGCTCCGGTGGCGGTCGATCCGCTTGATGGGAAAGACGCACCCCAGAAGCGGGCCGTCGGTGACCACCACCTCGTCGCCCTCCTTGACCGCCGTGGACATGGGCACCGCGCGCTTGCCTTCCTTGGTGAACGCCGCCATCCATGCCGTCTCATCGTCGCTCAGGGGGATGAATCCCTTTTCGTTTCTCAGCAGCCGCGCGAACTCGCCCACGCTGCGGAGGATGCGCTCGAGGTCCTCGGGCCTGCTGCTCACCGCCACCAGGTAGCCGGGGATGAGCCTGCGCCTCACCAGCCGGTACGCACCCTGAACCTTCGCCTGCGTCTCATAGCGCAGCGAGAACACCCGCGCGAGCGCCCCTGGCGCCACCGCGCCCTCGTCCTCGAGCTCGGCCGCCTTCTGGCGTATGCGCTCGCACACGACGTCGTCGCGGCCGGCGCTCACCTGGATCACGTACCACCTGGGCATGAAACGCACCCTCCCTGCGCGCAGCGCAAGGAGGCTGAAACCTGCCAAGGCCCTGAAGCCTGTCTATGGTTCACCGCAAGGCCCGCTGCCCTATGCGGCGCCCTCAGACGAGCTTTCAGGCACAGCTCCGCTCCCCGCAATACGCGCGTCAAACGAAAAGATATTCATCCCCTTGACCGAAGCGAAGCTCGCCACAGGCGCAGTCTCCGTCGCATCAAGATATGATTTCAAACCCGCTTAGAATAACCTTCCCCCAACAAAAAGTCTACTTTTCGGCGAGCAAAAAATCGCCCGTGGACCAAATGACATGATTTCCGCACTCAGCGCCAGCGCACGCATGCGCTTCAGCGGCATCTGGGAATACCGCAGGCAAGCGCCGCCCGACGCGCCGCGCTCCTTCCCTACTCCTCGGCTTTGCGGGGGGCTTCGGAGAACTCGGCCACGTCGACCGAGATGGAGTGCTTGATGGGCTTCCAGGTGGCCTTCTTCACCAGCGCCACGAGCGCGATGGGGATGTAGGTGAGCTGGAACAGGGGGAACGTGAACAGGTTGCGGATCTTCTTGGCGCGCGACATGCGGATGGCGTCCCACTCGACGAAGGTGGTGAGCACGCCGAACACGAACATGAACACGATGTAGTTGAACAGGCAGAAGAAGATCGAGGAGATGGAGCTCGCCACCGCGATGCCCACCGACATGGCGCCCGAGAGCGCCAGGATGACGATGGCCGCGTTGAACACCACCGAGATCACCGTGAGCAGCATGCCCGGCGCGATGGTGATGAGCATGTCGTAGCACGCGAAGCGGTAGCCCTTGGGGTTTTTCGCGATGCCGCGCACCAGGCCGCCCGCGTAGTGGAAGAACACCTGGTAGAAGCCCTTCGCCCAGCGGAAGCGCTGGTTCCACGAGTCGCGGAAGGTGATGGGCTGCTCGTCGTAGAGGATGGCCGTGGGGCAGTACGAGATGCGCACGCCGTCGATGACCGACGACACCGAGAACTCGATGTCCTCGGTGAGCAGGTGCCACTTCCAGCCGCCCGCGCGCTTCAGGATGTCAGCCGCGATGAAGAACCCCGTGCCGGAGACCGCGCACGAGGTGTTCAGCGTG
This sequence comes from Adlercreutzia sp. ZJ242, assembly GCF_011038995.1. Taxonomy (NCBI): domain Bacteria; kingdom Bacillati; phylum Actinomycetota; class Coriobacteriia; order Eggerthellales; family Eggerthellaceae; genus Adlercreutzia; species Adlercreutzia sp. ZJ242. The sequence goes on along the minus strand of NZ_JAAKEE010000075.1, from coordinate 3,536 downwards.
AGGCGCGCCTGGTTCAGGAACTTCGCCTCGCGCAGAAACCACAATCCGTAGCCGCCCGAGATCCAGTTCGAGCCGAAGTTCTTGGAGTTGCGGTAGCTCGTGGACGCCTGCGCGCCTGAGTCGAACGTGGCGTTCATCTCGCGGAAGTAGTTCGCGTCGAGCACGTTGTCGGCGTCGAACACGAAGTACGCCTCGTGCCCCGCGTCGGGGAACTGCTCCCAGATGCTCTTCAGGCCGAAGTCGAGCGCGTAGCCCTTCCCCACCTGCTCCTGGTTGAAGCGCTCGAACACGTGCGCGCCCGCCGCGCGGGCCCGCTCTGCTGTGTCGTCGGTGCAGTTGTCGGCGATGATGAAGATGTCGATGAGCTCGGCGGGGTAGTTCTGCGCGCGGATGGAGCCGATCAGGTCGGCGATGACGGCGCTCTCGTTGCGCGCGGCGATCAGCACGGCGAACTTGTGGTTGCGCTTGGCCTCGTGCACCGGCGCGCGGCGCGTGAGCACCACGAGCACGTAGAGCAGCTGGTAGGTGTACATGATGGTGAACGTGATGAAGACGCAGCCGTTGAATATGTCGACGAACGACAACGCCGCCATAGACTCCGCGAACCACTCAAACACCTGCACGCGCTCCTTCGACGGGACGCGCACAGCGTCCGACTCCGCCCTCGCGGGCCTTATGCACCTTGTGCAAACTTTTTGCAAACTCTTGAGAGTATAGCGACCGCGACCTCCCCTGCCCAGCTCTGGCAGGCAAAAGTGACGCTTTTGTACGCATTCGGACACAAGGCGCGCACAATTCTCAGGTCTCGGGGGTGGAGGGAAGGGGATGCGAGGCGGCTGGGGGTTGGGACGAGCGAGGCGGCTGGCGGCTGGGCCACGCCCGCGCTCAGCCCTCCGAGCTCGAGGGCAGGCGCTTCGGGGGGTCGGGCAGGATGCTGCGCGCCGTGGAGGAGGTGAGGATCCCCACGCCCTGGGCGAACGTGCGCAGAAGGAACCCGCGCAGCTCGGAGTCGAGCCCCGCGCCGTGGCGCGCGATGGTGGCGATGTTCTTCGGCAGGTTCTCCTGGAACTCCGACCAGGTGGACGCCTCCGTGCTCATGAGCAGCTCGTACACCGTGTCGATGAACAGCTCGCGCTTGCCCGCGTCCACGCTGTGCAGCCACTCGTCAAGCGAGCGGTCGAACGTCGCGGAGCCGCGCGTGAGCTTCTCGGCGTAGGCGAAGTCGGCCCCCGCGACCATCCACGTGAACGGCGAATGCGACAGGAACGGCGGCGCGTCGGACGCCACGATGGCGTAGTCCCCCCGCCGCTCGAGCATGAGCCCGAACACCGACGAGGAGGGCACCGTCTTGTGCAGCTTGCGCAGGAATACCTCGGAGGACGCACGCGGCGAGGGGTCGTCGAAGAACGACGGGCCGTCGTGGTCGTACACCGCCCCGATGCGCTCGAACAGGGAGTCGTCGCAGGTGAGCGCCGCGTACTGCGCGAGGTTGCCGCCCTTGGAGTGCCCGCCGAGCACAAGCGGGCCCGCCAGGGCCGACCCGACGCCCGAGAGGTACTGCAAGGCCGCCGCCTGCGAGGGAATGACGTTCTTGAACGTGAGGTTGAAGTCCTCCTTCCAGCCCGCCAGCGTGCCGTCGGTGCCGCGGAAGGCCAGGTAGACCGCGTCCGCGCCGCGCACCGCGCGCGGGAGCAGGAAGGCGGCGGCCGAGAACTGCTTCTCGATGGCGCGCGCGTACTCGTTGACGAAGAACGTCACGCGCACGTCGCGCAGCCGGCGGCTCGCCATGACGGCATGCACGAAGCGCCCCGTGAGCTCGGCGTCCTCCAGCCAGCTCGACGCCGTGAGCGCGTCGTGCGGGGTGAGCGCCACCACGTCGTGCAGCAGCACCTCGCGCGACGACTGCCGCTCGACCACGCCCGCCGCGTCGAAGTTGAAGTACACGAGCGACGAGAGCACGAGGGAGTCGACCGGCGTGAGCGCCAGCTCGGCGAAGGTGCGCTGCTCGCGCTCGAGGAAGTCGACGATGGTTTCCATGCGCCTATTGTAGCGCGCCGCGCCACGCGGGCCGCCCCGGCGCGGGCGCTCCACGCAAAGCACGCGCGGCCTGCATGCGCCGTCACCCGGCGTGGTATGATGGACGATACCCGTTTTCCGTGGCGAAGGAGGCTTGAGGCGCGTGCTGACCGTTGACGACCTTGCCTGGCACTGCCCCGCCCGCACGTTCCAGCGCGCGCGGCAGATCGCCGGCCGCGAGAAGAACATCCTCACCAAGCAGGTGCGCTACGGCGCGGGCGAGACCACGATCACCGCCTTCGTCGCCGCCTCGAGCGGCTGGGCCGACCGCTACCGCGTCTCCGTCGACGTCGACGAGGACGCCGGCGAGGTCCTCGACTACTCGTGCACCTGCCCGGCGTTCCTCAAGTACGACGGCATGTGCAAGCACACCGTGGCGCTCGCGCTCTCCTACATCGACGACCCGCAGGGCTTCCTCGGCTACAAGCGCTCGCGCGCGCCCGAGACGAGCCCGTCCGTGGCCGCGTTCATGCGCCGCGCCGAGCGCCTCGCCGCCGAGGGCGAGCTCGCGGGCACGGTGGGCATCGACGTCACGCTCGTCTACGGGTACGAGAGCTGGGCGGCGCGCTTCAAGGTGCGCGGGCCCCAGGGCAGCTACGTCATGAAGTCCGTGAGCTCGTTCGTCGAGGCCGTGCGCACGCGCGAGCACGTCGCCTACGGCAAGAAGCTCGCCTTCACGCACGCGCCGAGCGCCTTCGACGAGCGCGGGTGCGCCCTCGTGCGCTTCCTCGAGCGCGCCGTCGCGCAGCGCGAGCGCACCCCCGACGCCATGCGCTGGCGCAGCTTCGCCGCCCCGTACGTGGGGCGCGACCTCGACCTGTCCGACGGCGAGGTGATCGACCTCATCGACCTTCTCGGCCACGACTCCGTCGCGCTCGAGTGCACCGACGGCAGCTTCAGGCGCTCCTCGAGCGCGCACGTGGTCGACGCCGACCCGCGCATCCCCTTGCGCATCACGCGCCACGAGGGCGGCTACGTCATCATGCGCGACGAGAACGTGGCCTTCGCCGCCGAGGGCGCGCGCATGTACGTGCTGCAGGACGGGATGCTCTTCCGCTGCTCGCCCGCCTTCGCGCGCTGCGCCGACTTCCTGCGCAGCGTCTACCGCTCCGCCGACGACCAGCTGTTCGTGGCGGCCGAGGACATGCCGCTGTTCTGCGCCACCGTGCTGCCCACGCTCGAGGAGACGCTCGCCGTCGACGCGCCCGCCGAGCTCGAGCTCTTGAAGCCCGTGCCCGCGCGCCTTTCGTTCTACTTCGACTACCAGAAGAAGGGCGATCTGATCGAGGTGGACGCGCAGGTGCGCTACGGCGAGCGCGCGTTCTACCTCGCGAAGTCGCCGAGCACCTGCGCGGGCGAGCGCGCGGCGGAGCAGATGGAGCGCGCGGACGGGCGGGCGGCGCGCGGGAGGCGAGGCGCGGGAGGCGAGGCGGGCGGCGGCGCGTCCGCGTCCGCCAGCG
>NZ_JAAKEE010000074.1:0-7881 GCF_011038995.1 Adlercreutzia sp. ZJ242 | reverse complement strand
GCCACGGCGGCGGGCGGGTCGGACGCCGCGGGCGCCGCCGGCGCGAGCGCGCCCAGCTCGGCAACGTCCGGCTCCGTAGCCTTCCGCTACCTCGACCCGGCCATGAAGCCCCAGCTTGACACCGTGTTCGGCCGCATGGCCTCCTCCCTCGCGCTGGAGCTTCACCTCGACGAGCGGCCGATCTCGGCTGAGCTGCGCGGCTGGATGGAGGAGCTCGCGGCCTGCACCGACAAGCTCTCCGTGGCGGTGGCGCCGCAGGAGGCGGCCGCCGGCGAGCCCGCAGCCGGCCTCGCGGCGCCGTGCGTGCGCGTGCTGCGCGCCGACGGATCGGACACGGGCCTCGCCTTCCACGGCGTGCCGGGCGGCCACGAGTTCACGAGCTTCATCCTGGGGCTGTACAACGCGGCGGGCCCCGGCCAGCCCCTCGACGACGAAACGCGCGAGCGCATCGCGGCGGTCGCGCCGACGCACCTCGACGTGCTGGTGTCGCTGTCGTGCACGAACTGCCCCGACGTGGTGGTGGCCGCGCAGCGCATCGCCGCCGACAACCCGGGCGTGTCAACGCACGTTTACGACGTCGCGCACTTCCCGCAGTTCAAGGATCGCTACCAGGTGATGAGCGTCCCGTGCCTCGTGGTGAACGAGGGCGAGAAGATCGCCTTCGGCAAGAAGGGCCTGTCCCAGGTCCTCGACCTTCTGGGGTAAGGGAAGGGGCGCCCGCCGTGGGCGCCGAAGCGGACTACGGAAGCGAAGGAGCTTGGCTTGACGAGCGAGTTTACCATCGGGTGCCACCTCTCAAGCGCCAAGGGGTATGCGCGCATGGCGCAGGACGCGGCCTCCATCGGGGCGAACACGCTCCAGTTCTTCACGCGCAACCCGCGCGGCGGGCGCGCGAAGGCCATCGACCCGGCTGACGTGGCGGCCTTCCACGCGTTCGCGGCCGAGCACGGCATCACGCGCTTCCTCGCGCACGCGCCCTACACCATGAACCCTGCGGCGGCCAAGCCCGAGACGCGCGCGTTCGCGCTCGAGACGCTCGCGGACGACCTGGCGCGCATGGAGCACACGCCGCACCAGATGTACAACATGCACCCTGGCTGCCACGTGGGCCAGGGCGCGGATGCGGGCGTCGGGCTCATCGCCGACGCGCTGAACGCCGTGCTCGCCCCCGAGCAGACCACCACGCTGCTGCTCGAGACCATGGCGGGGAAGGGAACGGAGGTGGGGCGGACGTTCGAGGAGCTGGCGGCCATCATCGAGCGCGTCGAGCTGGCCGACCACGTGGGCGTGTGCCTGGACACGTGCCACGTGTGGGACGGCGGCTACGACGTGGCGGGCGACCTCGACGGCGTGCTCGAGGAGTTCGACCGCGTGGTGGGGCTCGGCCGCCTGTGCGCCATCCACCTGAACGACTCGAAGAACCCGCTCGGCGCGCACAAGGACCGCCACGCGGTGATCGGCGGCGGCTTCATCGGCGCGGAGGCGTTCGGGCGCATCGTCAGCCATCCCGCGCTGCGCGACCTGCCGTTCTTCCTGGAGACGCCCCATGACGCGCTGGTCGAGTGGGGTGAGGAGATCGCCGCTTTGAAGGAGATGCGCCGCGCGTAGGACGTGCGCTTCTGGTATAGTGCGCGCCATGGCCAACGTTTCCGACAACCACGACACGCCTGCGGTGGCGAAGCGGCGCGAGCGCGAGATGCGCACCATCTCGCAGATGATCGCGCTGTACTGCGCGAGCAGCCACGCGGCTGCCGAGCGCACCGAGACGGCCCACTGCGGCGAGGCGGTGTGCCCTGCGTGCGCCGCGCTCGACGCGTACGCCGTGGCGCGCACGCGCGGCTGCCGCAAGATGGACGTGAAGACCTCCTGCGACGAATGCGAGAACCGCTGCTACCGCGCGGCTGAGCGCGAGCAGATCTGCGCCGTGATGCGCTTCGCGGGCCCGCGCATGATCACCAAGCATCCCATCGCCGCCGTTCGCCACCTGCTGGGGAAGTAGCCCGCGGCGACGCGCCGCCTGCGCGTGCCGAGTGCGCCGCCTGCGCTTGCCGGCTCGCACGCCGTCTGCGTGCTGGCGCACCCGCATGCCGCCCGCGCGCGTCGCTCGCGCAGGGGCAGCGTGCGCCTGCGCTCACGCCGCTTCCGGGCTGCCCTCGCGTGCCAAAAGCGGTATCATAGGCGGGTCATCACCGCATAGGTCAACGGCGTCTGCCGTAGGAGGAAGGTCACCGTGAACCCGCTGTCCTGGAACGAGTACTTCATGGGAATCGCCAAGCTGTCGTCTTTGCGCAGCAAGGACCCCCACACGCAGGTGGGCGCGTGCATCGTCAACGACAAGCGCATCATCCTGGGGATCGGCTACAACGGCATGCCCATCGGCTGCGACGACCGCGAGTTCCCCTGGACGTCGAACGGCGAGTACTTCGACCAGAAGTACGCCTACGTGGTTCACGCCGAGCTGAACGCCATCTTGAACTCGTCGGCGCCGCTCGACGGCTGCACGGTGTACACCACGCTGTTCCCGTGCAACGAGTGTGCGAAGGCCATCATCCAGTCGCGCATCGCGCGCGTGGTGTACCTCGAGGACAAGTACGCCGACACCGACGGCACGCGCGCCTCGAAGCGCATGTTCGACGCCGCCGGCGTGGAGTACGTGCGCTACGTCGAGCGCGAGATCGACATCAGCGCGCGCTGACGGCTGCGGCCCGGCGCGGACGATTGCGCGTTGGCGGCGCAAGCACGCGCTGACCTGCGCCAGCGGTTGCACTGCGGCCTCAGGCCGACGCGCGCTTCCCAAGCTAGCGCAGGCCCTTCCCTTCCTCGTCCTCCTTGTTCGCCACGAGCATCTGCTCGAACATGGAGGCGGTCTGCGAGAAGTCGCTCGGCAGCACCACGGTGGACATCCGGCCGCTGCGCGCGAACTCGGTCATCATGTCGGTCCACTGCGTGAAGATGAACAGCTGGTTTGCTTCCGCAGCCGACACGCCGGAGTCGCGGATCACCGACAGCGACTCGGAGATGCCGTCGGCGATGGCCTTGCGCTGCGCGGCGATGCCGATGCCGGCCTGCTCCATGGCCTCGGCGCGAGCGCGCGCCTCGGTGACCACCTTGATGCGCTCGGCCTCGGCGAGCGACTGGGCGGCTTCCTTCTCCCGCTGCGCGGAGTTGATGCGGTTCATGGACTGCTCCACGTCGGAGGGCAGGTCGATGGACGTGATCAGCGTGGACACCACGTCGAAGCCGTACGCCACCATGAGGCCCGACACCGTGACGTTCACGTCGGAGGCGATGGCGTCCTTCTTGTCGAACACCTCGTCGAGGGTGTACTGCGGCACGCTCGAGCGCAGCGCGTCGATGAGGTAGGAGCGCATCTGCGCCACGGGGTTCGCCAGCATGTAGTAGCTGCGCCATACGCCCGACTGCTCGGGGCTCACCCCCGGCGTGACGGACACGCGGTACTGCGCGGCGATGGACATGGTGACGGTCACGTTGTCCTTGGTCTTCGCGTCGATGGCGAACTCCTCCTGGCGCGTGCGCAGGTCGACGCGCGCGGCGATGCGCTCGATGATGGGGATGCGGAAGTGCAGGCCCGCGGGCGCGGTGCGGTTGAACTTGCCGAGGCGCTCGATGATGGCGACCTTCTGCTGCGGCACGATGTAGATGGACTGCAGCGCCAGCACCACGAGGATGGCCAGCAGGATCAAGGGCACGATCAGCGCGGACAAGATGGCTGCGACGGTCGGCATGAGGGCTCCTATCCAAGGGGGCGAGACTTTCCCCCATGATACACGAAAGCGCCAACGCGCGCTGCAGGCGCCGTGACGTGCTGATGCCGCGACGTAGTTGCGCTACCGCGTATGAACGTCGCGGCGTGCGGGCGCCGCGCGCGTTGGCGCTGCGGCTTCGGCTTTTCCGCCTCCTTTTCGCGAAATTTCCTGTTGACTCTCACGTTGCGTGAGGGTTTATGCTTCCTTGTGCGATCGCAAAAGCGGAGGCGAGCGAAGGGAGGCGGCCGCGATGCCGGGGAGGGGATACTCGGTGCACGAGCTGGCGAAGCTGGCGGGCGTGAGCGTGCGCACGCTGCACCACTACGACGAGCTGGGGCTGGTGCGCGCCCGTCGCGCAGCCAACGGGTATCGGCGCTACGAGGCGGCGGAGGTCGACCGGCTGCATCAGGTGCTGCTGTTCCGCCAGACGGGCATGCCGCTCGCGGACATTCGCCGTATGATGGAGGACCCGGCGTTCGACCAGCGCGCGGCGCTGCGGCGCCACCTCGGCGCGCTGCGCGCCCAGCGCAGCCAGATTGACGACATGATCGCGAACGTCGAGAAGACGCTCGCATGCTTGGAAGGAGGGCCGAAGATGGCCGACGAGGAGAAGTTCCGCGCGTTCAAGCGCGACCTCATCGCGAAGAACGAAGCCGCCTACGGTGCGGAGGTGCGCGAGAGGTGGGGAGACGCGGCGGCGGACGCCAGCAACGCGCGCGTGATGGGCATGAGCGAGGAGAGGTGGAGTGAGGTGCGGCAAACCGAGGCCCGCGTGAAGGAGCTGCTGCTCGAGGCTCTGCCGACGGGCGACCCGACGTGCGCGGCGGCCCAGGAGGCGGCGCGGCTGCACGGCCGGTGGCTGCAGGCGTTCTGGGCCGAGGGCGCCTACTCGAAGGCGGCGCATGCGGCGCTTGCCGAGGGCTACGTGGCTGACGAGCGCTTCCGCGCCTACTACGAGGCGTGGGCGCCGGGCGCCGCGGAGTTCCTGCGCGACGCCATCGCGGCGTACTGCGCGAAGTAGCGGGGTTCGATAACGGAGAGGACCTACGACGGCGGGGTCCTGTCGTAAGGAGCGGCGAGGCCCCACTGCCTCGGGGCCTCGCCGCCTGCACGTCTTACCAGCTCAGCAGCTCGTAGCCGTCCTCGGTGATGACGATCTGCACCTCCCACTGGGCGGTGGGCGCCCCGTCGGCGGTGCGCACGGTCCAGCCGTTGGGGTCGGTCATGTCGATCTCCTGGGCACCCATGTTGATCATGGGCTCGATGGTGAACATGAGGCCCGGCGCCAGGATGGGGCCGGTCCCCGGCTCGGTGACGAAGCTCACGAACGGGTCCTCGTGGAACTCCAGGCCGATGCCGTGGCCGCCGAACTCGCGCACCACCGTGTAGCCGTGCGCCTTCGCGTAGTCGTTCACCGCCGCGCCGATGTCGCCGAGGTGTCCCCACGGCTTCACGGCCTTGAGGCCCTCCTCCATGGCCTCCTTGCACACGCGCACGAGGTCGGCCTTCTCGGGCGTGGTCTCGCCGATGACGAACATGCGCGAGGAGTCCGAGAAGTAGCCGTCCTTGACGGTGGAGCAGTCGACGTTGATGATGTCGCCTTCCTTCAGCACCTCGTCAGGGGAGGGGATGCCGTGGCACACCACCTCGTTGGCGGAGGTGCACACGCTGTTGGGGAAGCCCTCGTAGTCGAGCGGCGCGGGGACGGCGCCGTGCTCGACGGTGTAGTCGTGCACCCACTGGTCGATGTCGGCGGTGGTCACGCCGGGGCCGATGCGCTCGGCCACGTAGTCGAGCACCCCGACGTTCACCTCGGCGCTGCGCCTCACGCCCGCGATGTCCTCGGGTGTCTTCAGCAGGCTGCGGTAGGGCACCTCCTCGCCCGCGTCCCACAGCGCCTGCAGGCGCTCGTCGGTGTCGAGGTGGCACTTCTTGTACTTCTTGCCGCTGCCGCACCAGCAGACGTCGTTGCGTCCGAGCTGGGGCTGTCCGTCGTACATATTCACGATGCTCATCCGTTTCTCATGTTCGCGCACGCTGCGCGAGCGGGGCTCGCCCTGGCTGGCAGGCCGTCGCGCGTGCGATTTCGGGTTGGTTTGCGTCAGCAGTTATACTACTCCAACTTTTGCCGGAGCGCGCGGTCGTCTGCGTGCGCTCGGCGGGCGAAAAACGGGGGATCGTGGGACGTGAGCCTGCGGTGTTTCCGCTTTGCTGGAGGGCGTGCAGATTTCTCGGGGCGTTTTGGCAGAAATCTTCAGATATTTGTTCTTTCAGGGAGACTTTTGCTGTGCCGGCGGGGCTAATCAGCTCTCAGCGTTTTTTGTAAAATGCTGTGACCTGCGAATTTGCTGACAGGTGCTTTGAAGGTGCAAGGCGAATTCGCCTCTGACGGCTGAGGGAAAGACAAAGATCTGAAGATTTCTGCCAAAATAACGGCGAGAAACTGCACGGGGGCGAAGAATCGGCTTCCCTCGCGCTCTCGAGTGCTCTTCTTGCGCCGCTGTGTTCCATTTGTTATAGTATAAATAGAACAGAAAATGATGCGGCAGGCGAGAAGAGACGGAGGAGGGGACGATGGACGTCACCTTGAGGCGGATTCTGATATTCTTGGGCGTTACCTTTGCCTTGACGTGGGCCTATGAGTTCATGGTGGTGTGGCCGGCGGCGACGGGCGGGTTGGGCGACGTGCCCGCGGTGGCCGTTCAGCTGATCGTGGCCGTGGTCATGTTCTTCCCGGCGATCGGCGTGGTCGTCACGCGGCTCGTCACGCGCGAGGGGTTCTTCGGCTCGTCGCTGATCGCGCCCGTTGACTTCCGCCGCACGTGGAAGTACTGGCTGCTCGGGTGGTTCGGCCCCTCGGTGCTCGTCCTCGCGGGCGCGGCGCTGTACTTTGCGCTGAACCCCGCCGACTTCGACCCCTCGATGTCGCATCTGGCCGCGCTGCTCGAGGCGCAGGCGGCTCAGACGGGCGCGACGATTGCCCCCGACCAGGTAATCTTGGTGGGAGTCGCTCAGCTTGCGACGGGGATCCTCCTCGCCCCCGCCCTCAACATCGCGACGACGTTCGGCGAGGAGTGGGGCTGGCGCGGCTACCTGCTGCCGAAGCTGCTCGAGCGCAGGGGCATCCTGCCGACGCTGCTGCTGTCAGGCGTGATCTGGGGCTTGTGGCATGCGCCGCTCACGATGGCCGGGCACAACTACGGCATGGGCTATGCGGGCTTCCCCTTCGCCGGAATCCTCGCCATGTGCGTGTTCTGCCTGGTGACGGGCGTTTTCATGAGCTATGCGACGCTGCGCTCGGGCAGCTGCCTTCCGGCGGCGTTCGCGCACGGCGCCCTGAACGGCATGGTGAACGCGGGGATCATGTTCTCGGTCTCTGGCGGTGATCCCTTCGTGGGGCCGGCGCCGACGGGCATCCTCGGAGGCGCGGCGCTCATCGCGTGCGGCGTGGTGATGGCGGTGCTGCTGCGCCGCCAGGAGAAGCGCGGCGGGGACCTGCTGCTGCGCCGGCGCCCGGCGGGAGGCGAAGGGGCGTTTGCGCAAGCTGGCGAGAGCGCGCCGGCAGGCGTTGGCGAGCATGCGCCTGCGCGCGACGGCGGGCTTCCGCTTGAGCCTGCCGAGGGCGGCGAAGGGGAGGCCTTCGCTCGGGACGTGAAGGAGCGCGTATGATCCTGCGCATCGACCAAACCTCAAACGAGCCTCTCTACCTGCAGATTCGCAACCAGGTTGTGGCGGCCATCGCGCGCGGCGAGCTGCTGGCGGGCGACGGCCTGCCGAGCGTGCGCCGCTTGGCGAGCGATTTGGGCATCAACCTGCACACGGTCAACAAAGCCTACGCCGTGCTGCGCGACGAGGGCTACCTCGTGATGCGCGGGCGCAGCGGCGCGTACGTGGCCGACGAGGCGCTGGCGGCGTCGGCCGAGCGGCGCGGGCGCGCCGAGGCGGCGCTCGCCGAGACGCTGCAGTCGCTCGCGCTCGAGTACAAGGCGCGCGGCGGCTCGGCGCAGGGGTTTGCCGAGCTCGCGGCGCGCGCGGCGGCCGAGGCGTTCGCCGACCCCGGCATCGCGGGCGCGCGGCGCAACGTGGGCGTGCTCGGGGTTGACGCGGAGGGCAA
>NZ_JAAKEE010000006.1:0-85896 GCF_011038995.1 Adlercreutzia sp. ZJ242 | reverse complement strand
CGTCATTGACCGTCGTGATCTCGATCGCACCCTCGCCCGCCCACTCATCCAACTCCGCTGGCGTAGTGTTCTTCGTGATCATCCTTCCGTTCTTGGCCGTAGCCGTCTCGCCTGCTGCCCAGGCGCTCTGCGGCAGAGCCGCGCACAGCGCGAGCGCGCAGGCTACGAGCAGCGCCGCCAGCCCCAGCGCCAAGAATCCCTTGGCCTTCCGTGCGTTCTCCATTTTCGTGCTCCGTTTTCTGCGCCGACGTGCCAGGCGCACTCGACTCCCCCATCAAACGCGTCGACAGCAATCTCCTGCTATCTCTACTTTCAATATAGGGCGCCTCTGGAGACAAAGCAAGCGTAAACGAATGTTTTTTAGTAATGAACGATCTACATTTATGCGAATTTGAGGAGAAACAGGGCAGGATCTACCATCTCGCGTAGCCCTCCCCTATGCAGAACGCCGCATACAGGGGAAGCTCACGGGTTATTCATAGTGCACGATTTTCAAGTTCATATATGACAGAGCCACCGCCCGGCTGTGGGCGGCGGCTCTGTGACGTGCTGATTCTTGTGCAGTGGCGGCCTTGCGGGGCAGCTGTGCTGCCGCTTGGGCCGACCGCGCTGCGCCTCTGGGCCGGCTGAGCGGGGTTGCGCCGTGCCCTCTTGGGCCGGTTGCGCGGGGTTTCGCCGTGCCCCTTCGGGCAGCCGCGCTACCTCACGCTACCGCGCGCTGCGGCGACGGAGGGCGGCCACGCCACACACGACGGCGGCGGCGAGCGCCACGGCGAAGACCGCGAGGGCGGCCGCGGGCACGGGGTCGCCCGTCTGGGCGAGCGCCATGGCAGCGGGCTTCTTCGCGTCAGCGGGCTGGTCAGTCGCGGGCTGCTGGCCGGCGGCGGGCTGGGGCGCCGCGTCCTCGTAGGCGAGCGCATAGGTGGAGAACAGGTCAGTCTCGAAGGTGGCGAGGCCGTCCTTCACCGTGGTGGCGAGCCTCTCGGCCTTGCCGTCGTGGACGCGCACCACGTAGAACGTGCGGCCGTCCTTCACGAGGTCCTTCGGGATGGCGACCGTGAACGTGACGGGCTCGTCGAGCTTGTCGATGGTGCCGAGCGGCTCGCCCTTGGACATGAGGACCACGGACAGGTCGAGGTACTGGGCGACCTCGCCGTCCTCGGTGACGACGGCCATGACCTTGTCCTTGTCGGCGGCCTCGACGGCATCTGCCGGGAGGGGCGTGGCGTCGACGACCACCTCGATGGTCTGGCCGAGGTTAACCGCCTGCTGGACCTTGTTGTAGGTCTCCTGGCTCACGACGCCGTCGTCCACGGGCTTGCTAGAGCCCGTGATCACAGCCTCGACCAAGGAGCTCGCGGCAGCTGCGGCGACCTCCTTGGTCGCAGCCTCCTCGGCAGTGCCGACGTTGCCCTCGTCCTCGACGCTCGCGGTCACGTAGGTCGGATCAACGGCGCCGCACACGGTGCATTTGCCGACAGCGAACTTGTGATCCTCGGCCTCGCCAGCCTTCACGTTGCAGACGTCGCAGAGGGCCCAGTGCGCGGCCATGTCGTAGCCCCACTTCTTGCTGTCGGTCTTGTGGCCCGCGGCAGGGACAGCCTCGCCCTTGACGGTCACCGCCCCGCAGACGGAGCACACCTCGTCGCCAGTGTAGCCAGTCTCGGTGCAGGTGGCGGCCTTGACGTCCTTCTTGTCAGCAGCAGCCTTGTGCTCGCTCACGACGTAGGTGTCAGCGCCACTACCTGGGGAGACCTCGCAACCATCGGAGGCGAGGTTCTCCTTCGCAACTTCTTCGCCTGCGATGACCTTGTACGAACCGGGATGCAAGTCCTTCTTCGGCATCACAACGTAGGACTCAGGCTCGACCTTCACCACATGCCCAACCGCCAGGTACTCAGAGGGATCAGAGGTGAAGGTGCCACCGGAGATGAATCCCATGCAGCTGACGCTATGAATCGCTCCGTTAAAACTGCCTTCTTCGATCGTCAGATTAATGTCTCCTGAACCAGTTTCATCTTCTTGGGGCTTGCTCTCATAAACAGAGGTCGTACCGCCCAAATTACCACCTTTGATGATGACAGTCAGATCATGATCCGTCGTGTGTTTTGCAACAGCAATATCCACACCTGCAGTTGTCGTCCCGCTCCCGTTCCCTTTTGTCACCACCGTATCATACGCACCGTCGCTGTTTCCTTTTATAGAGCCACCGGTCATATTGAGCGAGCCAGCGCGGATCTCAACGCCGGTAACCCCGCCGGTAACCGTTCCGCCGGAAATATTCAATTCACCGTGACTCGGGAAATAGACGCCCCATCCGCCTGCGCTCACATTTGCGCCTTCATTGATGTTCATGACGTTTTGAATCCACATTCCGTTTGTTTGAAGAGCGAGGCCACCTGAACCTTCTGCCTTAACAACACCAGAAATATCCATGGCGCATCCGTCATTATCCGCAAGAATTGCGGTAACGCCTTCGCTCGGACAACTCAAGCTACTGCCAGTCGGTACTGTAACTTTTCCAGGTACGTCGCCGTTTGCTTTAATAGCAACACCGATATTGGGGGTATTGATTACCAGATTGGGACCGATTGTCAGCTGCGCGGCATTATATACTGCCGCACTCGCTTGGGAAGCATCAATCGTTCCATTCTGAATGGTCATATCTGCGACTAAAACCAAACCAAAATCTGTGGTACTTGTAAATACCTTTCCTCCCAAATCCAGCGTGATTGGCTTTTCGATCCAAAAACGCTCACTCTCGGTTACGTTATCCAACAGGGCAATCGTATCACCGCCCTTCGCGGCATCATATGCGTCCTTAAAAGTAGAGTATTCCTGGTCGCCGATTTTGGCAACAGGATCACCGCCTGCTGCCCAGGCGCTTTGCGGCAAGGCTGCGCACAGCGCGAGCGCGCAGGCTGCCAGCAGGGCCGCCAGCGCCAGGCGCAGGGATCCCTTCGCCTTCTTCATGTTCTCCATTTTCGTGCTCCGTTTCCTGCGCACGGCAAACCGGGCGCACTCGACCCCAAGTCTAAGTACGCCGATAGTAACCTCCCGCTAGGAGTGCTTTCAACGTTAAGCAACTCTAGGAGCGAAATGCAGTGTCCGAACGAGATATTTTTTGTAGCGAACGGGCAACATATATAGGGATATTGTGGAGAAATAAAGCGATTCTACCCCTCGACATGTGGACGCATGCAGGCGCTTTGCCCCTACAGCCAGATCCTTTGGGTCGCTTTGCTCGCTTAGGACACGGGGAGGAGCGCTTTTAGCTTGCGTGCACGAAGGGAGCGATGGCTCGCAGGGCGGCGTCCTTGGCGAAGACGGCCTGGGCGGAGTCGGTTATGGTGAGGGTGAGGGTCCCCCGGTAGCCGTAGTCGGTCACCTCCGTGAATACGGTGCGGGCGGGCTTCTCCACCTCGCACACCTGCGCCACGGCGGCGCCGGCCGCCTGCTCCATGTCAGAGGCGATGCGCTCGAGGCTCTCGCCGGCCGCCGTCACCACCACGGGGATGACGATCACCGACACGGGGCGCAGCTTCACGAGCGCCGTCTTGTTGATGACCGAGTTCGGCACCACGATGCGCTCGCCCACGGCGTTCTCGATGGTGGTGTGCCGCCACGTGACGTCGCGCACGATGCCGCGCTGACCGCCCACGTCGATGTGGTCGCCCGGCTCCACGAGCCCGGTGATGCTCACCTGCAGGCCGCCGATCAGGTTCGCCAGCGTGTCTTGGAAGCCGAGCGAGATGGCGATGCCGCCGATGCCGAGCGCCGTCACGGCCGCGCTCACGTCCACGTTGAAGCAGCTCGACAGCACCACGCTCGCGCCGATGCACCAGACCACCACGCGTGCGATGTTGATGAAGATGCTCGACGAGGGCAGGGGCGAGCTGTCGTGGCTCAGCAGATGCCGCAGGAACTTCGTGACCACATGCGCGAGCACCGCCGTGAACACCGCCGCCAGCACCACCGTGATCAGCGTGCTCAGCCACTCCACGCCCACGATGCCCTGTATGAAGTCGTGCAGGCCCTCGGTCTGCTCCTCGGGGTTAAGCTCCATGATGACTGGTCACCTCCGCTACCACGAGGGGGGCTTCTGGGGGACGAAGCTCGGAGGCTCCCACGTGACCACCCGACCCGCGGCGCGCGTAGCCGCGACGTCGATCAGGCGCTGGTTGGACGAGCCGCACCACTTGAGGGAGAGCGACTTGCGCGCCTGCACGAAGGGACCGTCCACCAGCACGTCGACGTTGTCCAAGAGCTCGCGCACAGCGACTTCATGCTCCGCGAGGCGCACCAGGTCCTCGTAGAGGTAGCCGGTGTACGCCCAGACGCCGTAGCCCTCCTCCTTCAGCTGGCGCGCCAAGTGCGCGCAGGCCGCCGCCTGCTCGAACGGCTCCCCGCCCGACAGCGTCACGTCGTGCACCAGGCCGTTCGCGCGGATGTCGGCCAGCACCGCGTCGGTGGTGGTGAGCGTGCCGCCCTCGCGCGGCTGGCTCTCGGGGTTGTGGCATCCCGGGCAGGCGTGCGAGCAGCCCTGCACGAACACGGCATAGCGCAGCCCCGGCCCATCCACGATGGAGTCCGGGACCGCGCCGTAAAGGTTGATGTCCATGTTGTTGTTGTTTTCGTTCATGAGCCTATTATAAATGGGCTGCGGCATTCGCAGATGCTCTGGCCTGAGCGCCCAGAAATCATCCACGCGCCGCAATGCGCATCTCGTTCAGCCTGAACATCCATGCCGTCTTGGGCAAGCAGCCCCGGAAAAGCGCTTACAGCGGCGGGCGGGGCGGGGCCATCCTCACGCCCGCAAGCGTGTCCTTCATTTCCTCGGCGAGAAAAGGCGTCATGTACAGCGGCAGGTAGGCGATCAGCTTGCCTTTGCGCTGTTCAGTTGACAGGTTGGCCTCTGACAGCACAACTGCCTCGGAAATGCCGTACTCGGCGGTGTCCAGAAGGTTGTTGAGCGCCACATGGACCTTGTAGTCTTTGCCCGACTTCACCTCAACAGGCATGATCTCGCCTCGGCTGGTTTCCACGAGGAAGTCAACCTCACCCTTGCGGTTGTTGAGGTAGTAGTACAGATTCGGGTCGACTATGGAAAGGGCCTGGGCAACTGCGTTCTCATACACAGCTCCGAAATTGACGGAAGATGCCCCCTCCATGACATCCAGCACCGACTGCTGCGGGTACTGCGCCAGCAAGAGACCCGTATCCGAAGAGTACAGCTTGAACTTGTTGATCTCCTTGGTTCTCGGCAGCGGGCTCTTCGGCTCGGAAACGCAATAGGCTGGCAAAGCGACCCCGGCGTCGATGATCCACTGGAAATCGTTCTCGTACCGATTGTAGGTTGCCTTGTTGCCAAGGGTGTTCAACTTGAAGCGCTTGTTCTCCTTGCTCAACTGACTGGGCATGGCGTCGAAGATAGAGCGCACGGCCAAAGCGCGCCTGCCGACGTACTTCGCTATGTCAAACCGGTACTGCTCAAGGATCTGGAGGGCCGTCTGCCTCACGGCGCCCATGTCGTAGCCGCTCGCCAGATACGTCTGCACCGCCTCCGGCATGCCGCCTATGGCAAGATAGTAGCGGAAGAGGCTGGTCAGGTAGGCGTGAAGGGAGTCCTCCACCCGGCTTCGAGACTCATAGGCGTTCCGAACCGTCCGCCAGATGTTGTCCGGTACGTTCTGAGCCCAGCAGAACTCCTCAAAGCCCAAGGGATACATGCGCTCGACCTGTACGTAGCCGACGGGAAACGAACGCACGCCCTTGAGCTCGGTGCCGAGCAGAGAGCCGGAGACAGCCAAGGGGAACCTCCCGTCCTCGATGAGGAACTTGACCGCGGTGAGCACGTCGGGGGCCTCTTGGATCTCATCGAGAAAGACAAGCGTTTCATGCGGTCGCAGGGGAACCTTTACGAGCAGGGAGAGTCGCGCGAGAAAATCCTCGGTATCGCTCGCAGCCCCGAGGAGGGAGATGGCACGGCGGTCCTTCAAGAAGTTCACCTCGGCGAGGAAGGAGAACTTCTCCTGGGCAAACGCGCGAACGAGATAGGTCTTGCCCGTCTGACGAGCACCTACGAGGAGGAACGCCTTGCTTGGCCCCTCCTCGAGCCACTTTGACAGCACTGTCCACATCGAGCGCCTCAGCATGATCCAGCCTCCTGCCTGCGTCTAAAACAGAAGAAATTTAGTCCATAATGCGTCTAAAACAGAAAGAAAGCAACTCGAAGTGCGTCAAAAACAGAAATCCATGTCGCGTTGCGCGAAATGGCTTTGTGCTAGTCAAGCTTCAAGCAGCAATTCCAACCATTGACGTAGTCTGAGCAGCGCCCCCATGCCCTGAGCAATCAAGCCCCTACGTCATCCCGAACAAGCGAAGCGAGTCGAAGGCGCGCGACGCCCTGCGGGCGCTCCCGCCCACGCTCTGCCCACCTATCGGGGCTGAAATGACGAAAGCGCCCGACTTAAGTGAAATACTCACCGCTCGAGCGCTTTAGCAGCTCACATAGTAGCACGTCTATTTGATCTTGATAACCTTGCCCGCACGATTTATATACAGCAATCTCCTAACATGGCGCAAACCGAATGCCCATTGCGGTAATTGTTCCCTGGCGTTTAATCATGAGGCAGATTATACGCCGGGGGTCAAGAGGAGCATCGCGCGCCTTAGTTTTCCACCGCCGCCTCTCTACGGTGTACAATGTCGCAAACAGGTTCTTAGGAGCGCATATGCTCGTACGTCCCAAAGCCGAAACAACGAACTGCGACTTCAAGCGCGAGGTGGAGCGCGCCAAGCCCAAGAGCTGGCTCAAGAGCGTGAGCGCCTTCGCCAACTCCGCTGGCGGCGTGCTCGTGTTCGGCGTGGCTGACGGCAACCATGAGACAGTCGGCCTTGAGGATGCGCAAGCTGACGCCGACTTCATATCCGAGAAGATCAAAGAGCGCATCGAGCCCCTGCCTTGCTTCGAAATCGAGGCGATCCGCGAGGACGGGAAAGACCTCCTGCTCGTCAACGTCCATCCCGACGCCCACCCGCCCCACTACTACAACGCCGACGGAAGGCGCGAGGCGTTCGTGCGCGTCGGGAGCCAGAGCGTCATCGCGCCGCCCGAAGTGCTGAACGAGCTCATCCTCAAGGGCACGAACCGCACATGGGATACCCTCGACTCGCGCATCCCCGTCAGCCGAGCAAGCTTCACCGTGCTCAAGGCAACCTACGCCCTGCGCACAAGCTCCGACCTCCGCGACTCCGACCTCGTCTCGTTCGGCCTGATCACCGATGCCGGAACGCTCACCAACGCCGGCGCGCTCATGGCCGACGAGCCCCTTCTGCGTCACTCGCGCGTGTTCTGCACGCGCTGGGGAGGCAAGTTCAAAGACGAGTTCGTCGACACCGCCGAGTACGAGGGCGGGCTGCTCCTGCTCCTGCGCGAGAGCAAGGCCTTCGTGAAGCGTCATACTGTCGAGTCTTGGGAGAAGCTTCCCAGCGGACGCCTTGACCGCCGCAGCTACAGCGAGCGCGCCGTTGAGGAAGCGCTGGTGAACGCCCTCATACACCGCTCGTACCTTGAGCTGGGCAGTGAGGTGAGCGTCGACATGTACGATGACCGCATGGAAATCGTCTCCCCTGGCGGCAAGATCGGCGTGCCGCTGCCCGATGACGTGATGGTTACGCACGTGCCGAGCGAGCGGCGCAACCCGGCCGTTGCCGACGTGTTCCACCGCATGCACTACATGGAGCGCCGCGGCTCCGGCCTGCGCAAGATATGCGCGACGACCGCAGCCGAAGACGCCTACAGGCCCGAGTTCAAGCCGCACTTCGAGGCGATCAGCGGGTTCTTCCGCGTCACGCTCTGGAACATGACTTATACGCAGACCGACCAAGTCACCGACCAAGTCACCGACCAAGTCAGCACCCAAGTCGGGCCACATGTCGGGCCACATGTCAGGCCACATGTCAGGCCACATGTCGAATTGCTTCTTGAGACGCTTGACGACAAAGAGCTCTCCTCGGCCGAAATCATGAACCTTATGGGATTCTCTGACCGCACCAACTTTCAAAAGAACTACCTGCGTCCTGCTCTCGAAGCCGGAGTCATCGAGCGAACCATCCCCGACAAGCCGAAGAGCAGGCTTCAGAAGTACCGACGAGCCCAAGCCAAGATCCGAGAATGATGCGGCCGAGTCCGCAGCCTTGAGCCATATGACCGACGCGAACGAAACGCTTTCCCCTGACACCGAGTTCCGCACAGTTGCGCCCGACGAAGGCCAACCGCAATAGAGCACGTAGCGGAGATGCCTGCCTCCACCCATGCCATCCCGAGCAAGGCTATCCCCTTGATGTCCTCCTGGGATGACATCAGGCAAAACTTGTCAGTTTTAACAGTTTTTGATAGGCTAAAACAGACAAATATCACTAGGAGGGCAACATGGGAGCAATGCTGGCGGCACCTGCCGCAACGATAGTCGACAACAGGACGGGCCATGCCACGTCGATCGACGCGAAGGCGTACGACGCTTTGCGGGCGTTCCTACGTGCGCTCGGCGTCGCGTACGCCAACGAGGAGGAAGGCGACGTTCGCCTCACCACGGGGCAGGCTGCTCAGATCGTGGGGACCTCTCCTAGAACCATCGCACGACTGATCGACTCTGAAAAGATACGGGGTACGCGCGTCGGAAACGGGCACCGCTACGTCATGCTTTCCGATCTCATGGAATTTGATCGACGTTCAAAGGCCGAAAGAGGCACGCACCTTAAGGAAATGCGAAGAATAGCGGACGCCGAGGACTTCTACGGCCACAACGAAGCAATGGCCGAATACTTGAGGAGCCTGGAATGATCCGCGCCCGAAGGGTGTTCCTCGATGCCAACGTCTTCGTCACCTCATGGACGCTTGACGTCCTGCTCACACTCGCGGACCAAGGCGTAATAGAGCCCATCTGGTCCGAAAAAGTGCTCGACGAAGCATGCAAAGCGATAAACAGAGTTCATAGAACAAGGAACGGAAGGCGCTATCTCGCCGAAGCGGCGCGCGCCTACCCTTGTCCAACCCCGATGGAGCCATGGCTGCCATTCGCGCGCTCGTCTCCACGAAGAAGCATCCGCCTCGCAGCTTTGAAGAGGAAATCGAGGGACTACGCGCTAACATGCTCGGAAGGTTCGCTGACTTTGTTCAGGAGAGGGTCCCGGCTGGCGAAACGCTTTCCCCTGACACCGGGGCCCCACACATCTGCGCCTGACGAAGGCCAACCGCAATAGAGCACTCAGTCGCCAGGCAAGCGCTCATTGAGATTCGGGGTCGGGAGTTCGTTACCATTCGTTACCGTTCGCTACCTGGCAGGCACGTATCTCCGCGAGCGCGTGTTGCCCATCGGGACCACGGCGCCCTCTTCCACCAGCTTGGACATCGCCCGCTGGACCGTCCTTCTGGGATAGCCCGCCTCAACCGCCTCGGCCACCGTCAGACTGCCTCGCTCCGAGACCAGTTTCGCAATTTCGGAGGCAATGCCAGGAGACGGCGCAGCACCGCTCGCGTCCGCTCCCCGGCGGGAAGGTCGATAAATGGGAACCCGGGCGGTGAACACAGTGCCCTCCACGAGCTCAGGGTCGCTCCCCGAGTAGCGAGGCGAATACTTGAAGAGGTTCCTCGTACCGCTCCCCAGCTCCTCGGCAAGGCCGATGGCGGAGAAGAATGAAGAGATAATCGGGTTCTTCGGCAGGGGGCTGAAGCCCGTCGGCGTAATCGGGCCGGCGAACATCGCCTTGCTCGCGTTCTCTGTTTGCAGCGCGACGCTGTCTATGAGCATCCGCGCCGGATAAGGGCTCGTGAACTCGCGGTGGATCAGGCAGTTCGCAATCACCTCGCGCACTATCACGTCGCGCAAGCTGATCGACTCGGCACCATCTAAGAAGAACCTGTCGGGCATGTGCTTCCGACAGAAGTCAGCTAGGAGGTCATAGGCCTCTATGAGATTGCATCGGACGACGATTCGGTCGTCGTAGCGGCTGTCTGGATCGATCCGCCAGACGGCATCAGTCTTGTAGGGTGGGCACACGGAGCGAATGACCTCGTCCTTGCCCAGGAGAAGCACGGCGGCGAGGTTGAGGCCCTCGTCTCCTGTCGAGAAGTCCTTCCCGAGAAGGCCCGCCGACCTCAGCAGCTGTTCGTTGCCTAGCCTTGCCCACTCATGGTCAGGCTGCTTGCGCGCAGCGCGCTCCCGCACGCCGTCGAGCATATCCAACTTCAGATCCGCCAGATCAACGTACTTGTAGACCCTCTGCTCCGTGTAGAGCCCTTGCTTGCGTATGCAGATCTCGGCCAACCGCGACGCGCTGCGCACGATGACGTCAGAGTCCTCGAGACGCTCGTATATCTCGCCTTTAAACCTGTGCATGTTGGGGCTCGGAGGGATCCAAAGCCTCAGCACCACTTTGTCATCGAAATCGATCTGCTCGAACTCGAAGGCGACGGGAGAATCAAACAGCTTGGGATTGTTCACTACGTTTACGACGTTTCTCTTTATCGGAAGCAGGGCACTCGGCTTCAAGCCTGAAACAACCCCGTCGTCCTCTACCCCAAGAAAAATCGACCCGCCAAAGGTGTTCGCGAACGAGCACACCGTCTCGAAGGTGTCCTTCTCCGGCTGCTGCCCGCACCTCTTGAACTCGATGTTCGTTGTCTCACCTACGGCGAGAATCTCTGAAAGGGTCTCTCGTTTCATATGATCAACCTCCCATTTGCGCCAGTATAGCCTATTTGGCGCAAATTGGCGCAAATTGGCGCAAATCACGAATACCGAGCGAGGCTTTGAGGCCGCTCTGTCAACAGGCCGGCTCCGACAACACAACTGCCCCGGAAGCGTTGATCCCGCGATGCCCCGGAGATCGTTGGGCACCACATGAACCTTGGAGCCGTCGGTTTCCCGCCTGCGTCAAAAACAGAAGGAAACGGGCCTAAAATGCGTCTAAAACAGAAATCGGTGCGCATTACGCGAGAATGCACTATCATGCAACAGCTCCGAGCACTCGATGCCATCCGAGCAGACAGCATCCCGTGTCATCCGAGTAGCAATGTCCCATGTCGTCCTGAGCAGCGTCTCCAATGCCATCCCGAGCGATCAACGCCCCTTATGTCATCTTGGGCGAGCGAAGCGAGTCGAAGGATCTGGCCCAAGCACAACGCGCCCGCATGTGCAGCCCCTTGCGGTCGGATCCTTCGGCTCCGCGCCCTCCGAGCGCTCCGCTTAGGACGACATAGAGAAGCTGAACCTTAGAAAACATGAGACACAAGCAGAACAGACTAGTACCGATCAAGTCACCGACCAAGTCAGCACCCAAGTTGGGCCACATGTCAGCACCCATGTCAGCACCCAAGTTGAATTACTTGTCGAGGCACTTGGCAACGAAGAACTCTCCTCCGCTGAGCTCATGAAGGCTATGGGTTTTTCCGAGCGTAGCACTTTCGGAAAGAACTACCTGCGTCCCGCCCTCGAAGCCGGAGCCATCGAGCGAACCATTCCCGACAAGCCGAAGAGCAGGCTTCAGAAGTACCGCCGGGCCAGACCAAGATTCGAGAATGATACGGCTGGATCTGGGCTTCTAGGCTGCTTGGGGGATGATGGCGAGGATGCGGAGACGAGCCATGCAGGGGCACGACCTTAGAATAAAAATTAGGGCCGAACCGCTCTGCGGCTCCGCCCTTATAAAACCCTGGGGTTTTGACATCTGATGCCATTATGAGGATGCGGGGGACCAAGCGTCAACCATTCTCCATACAAACTTGAAATACGACATCAGAGCGTTGTTGCGGACATAGAGACTGCTCGTGGATGCCACTCACTCTCTAAGCGCCGCTAGGCCGAAAGCATTGCCACACCTTGTTCGGTGAACACTCGGGGCATGTATCGCCACCAGGAGGTCTGTTTTCCCAGATCAGGGCGTAAGGTCACAATTTGTGACCTTAGATCTTCGACCTCATCCCGCATGAGCCTAAAGCAGAAACGCTCGGGGAAACGTTTGGGATTCCTTGCTAACCCTCCCCTTTCTCAATTCGTCCGATTTTGACGGACACAGGAAAAATCGAGCGAAAGAATCGGATGAATCGGATGAAAGCGTGCCTGATGTTGGTGTTTCGCGACCTGCTTGTTCACGGCAAAGCCGCTTGAGGCGATGAATTCCAAGGCCCGCAGCTCTGTCGGAGACAGCTCGCCCGCGTACTTTGCCCGTATTTGCACGTACTTGCGCGTACTTGCACGTACTTGCGCGCCCTCGGATGCATCTCCAGCGGAAGGGACGGATCCGAGCGGAGGAGCGTGAGCTTGGTGCTTAACTCGAATGTCACCACAACGATAGCCCAGATCGAGATTGGAAGGAAGGCCTGCGGATACTAGGCGACCTCGAAGACCTCGAAATCAGAGTGTTTCTGGACAACACGCTCAAGACCACCAAATCCCGAAGAAAGACGAAACGCCTCATGAATGGGCGCACCTTGATGCAAGCTGATACCGTTAAGGACAAGCTTCTCCCTCAACGCACGACAACCCTCCTGGTGGAGGGTCGTCGGTTGGTTTGATGCTTGCTCGCTGGCCGTTAGCCGCCAGCTTGCGCTATCCCCCTTGCTTTTAGGCTGCTTGGGGGATAGTAGCGAGGATGCGGGAGAGCTCCTCGGGGGTGTCGAAGGAGCGCGCCTTGTCGGAGCCGACCACCACTACCTCGCCCGTCCACTTGGAGGGACGGGGGCGACGCCCGGCAGGAGCGCCCGCCGCTCCAGCGCCGATGCCAGCCGCGCCAGCACCCTGGCTCGCAGCGCCCTGCGCGTCCTCAGAGCGCTCGGCCGGCTCGAACTCGTCGGTGCGGATGAAGTAGCGCACCTTGAGGTCCTCGGGCTTCGGGAAGTCCTCGCGCGTGAAGTCGTACTCGAGCTCCTCGAGCACGGCGGCCACGGAGTCCTGCACGGATGCCGCCGGATCGAGCGGCGTCACGCCGCGCTCGCTGTTGAAGGTGGCGGCATCGCCCACATACACGGTGCGCACGCGGCGCCGGCGCGTCTTCTCAAGGCGCGCGATCACCACAATCGCGACCGCGACGACAACCCACCAGATGATGGACAGCACCAGGTCGAGCGGGTTGTCCACGCGGTTGAAGCCGAGGAAGTACCACAGCCACAGCAGGAAGGCCGAGATCACCACCAGAACGGCGAAGATGATGACATTGCTCTTCTTCATGTCTCCAGTCCTTTCCTACTTGCCCAGGCCGCTCATGGCAACTGCCGTCGCGCCGGCGGGCGCGGCTGCCTCAGGCGACCAGCTCACGCCCCGACGGGCGGGCGACCCCGAGGGGGAGTCGCCGCCAGTGAGGTCGTCCTCGTACTGCTTCAGGCGGCGCGAGAACAGCGCGCGGCGGGTGGCGACGCACGCGGCGTAAACCAGCGTTACCACGATGCCAAGGATAATGTAGAAGTGCACCCAGCAGCCCACATGGCGCTCAGCCAGCGGGGTGGCATCGTCGCTGATGTCGGCAAGCGGCGTCTGGCCGTCGCCGATGACAGCCTCAGCCGCACCCTCAAGCGCGTCCACCAGAGGCGTGATCACGGGGGCAGCCGCGCCATCAGGCACCGTGCCAGGAATCTGCGCCGGCGTCACAGGAGCCGGAATAGCCGGGATGATGGCCCCAGGAGCAGTTGCGCCAGGCGTCGTTCCGCCAGGGGTGGTGCCATCCGGAGTCGCTCCGCCAGGCGTGGTTCCACCGGGAGTCGTACCGCCAGGAACATCCGGGGTGTCACCAGGAGTGCCAGGACCCGGAACAGGAGCGGCAATGATCGTGAAGTCACCAGGAACAACCGTCACGTTGTAGTTCGGGTTCTCGACATAGCTCGCTGTCAGCGTGCCGGGATACGTACCCACAGCCTCGTCATCACCAAGGCGGCTGTATGTAATCTCGCCTAGATCGCCCTCAGCCACAAGCCCAGAGACCGTACCGACAAACGTCGGATCAGCCGCACCTGCGATCTTTGAGGCATCCCAAACCGTCACGGTAGCAGCCTTCGGCGTAACCTCAAGCGTCCCGATGATCTCGGTTATGTCAAAGTTAGCCGTTACGTCATTGCCGTCCGCATCGAAAATACGGACATCGGACAAAGTCGACGCTGCCGTACCGACTTCGGTGATGGATCCGGAAACATCAGCGGTAGCTGTATAGCCCTCGGGCAGGCCCGTAAAGACAGCGTCGCTTGGAGCTATCGGTGTTCCGTCATACACCTTGCTAACGCTAGGAGCCTCGACCGAAACAGCACCGAGTGCCACCGTTGTGACAACAACAGAGTGATTGTCCTCAACGCTCTCAATAGCTCCATATGTGTATTCCGTCATGCCATTCTCAACGATCTGGCTCGCACCATCAACAACAATAGAGGCGATGCGGTACCCCGAGTTGGCCCTGAGCGTTACAGCTGCGGAGGCATTCTGATACAGAACACTCTGCTCAGCAGCACCCTCAATAGTTCCGTTTTCATCAATTGAAGCAGTGATCAGATACTCCCGCTTGCCCAGGACCACGTTGACGACGTTGGCCCCGGTGGTGATGGTCTCGAGCGAGCTGGCCGTGTCGACGGTGCCCGTGGCCTTGTAGCCGTCGGGCGCCTTGTCCTCGGCGATGGTGGTCTCGACGTCGAGGGCGGTCAGCGCCGTGCCGAAGACGGCGCCCTCGTGCAGGACGTCGGCGTCAGCGACGTGGTTGCCCTCGGCCACGGAGTCCTTGTAGTACTTCACGGTGTAGGTCAGGTCGTCCCGCTTGCCCAGGACCACGTTGACGACGTTGGCCCCGGTGGTGATGGTCTCGAGCGAGCTGGCCGTGTCGACGGTGCCCGTGGCCTTGTAGCCGTCGGGCGCCTTGTCCTCGGCGATGGTGGTCTCGACGTCGAGGGCGGTCAGCGCCGTGCCGAAGACGGCGCCCTCGTGCAGGACGTCGGCGTCAGCGACGTGGTTGCCCTCGGCCACGGAGTCCTTGTAGTACTTCACGGTGTAGGTCAGGTCGTCCCGCTTGGTGTAGTAGAAGTTGATGACGTTGCTGGCCTCGTTGGCGTCGATGGTGATGGACTTGCTGTAGGTCGTGTTGCCCCGCTCGTCTTTGCCCACAGTGGTGTCATCGGTCACGAGATTATAACCGTCGATGTCGACGGCCTGTTCGGTGACATCAAGACCTATTGTCTTGGAGCCGATCTTTGATTCGACTACCTTTATATCAGTATTTTGTAAATAATAATTAACGGTATATAACGCAGCATTATTTTGCTGCCAAACAGCATAAAGAGTCACGTCTCTGTCGGGCATCACGAAAGATTTATTGCCTCCTTCGGTATAGGTTGGAGTAACAGCACCCTTGTCCTTGCTCCACCCAAGAAACGTATATCCAGGACGCATTGCCGATGTTGCAAAATCAACCTCAACAGTCTCGCCAACGGCATGTTGACTAGCAGTGGCGTTCCCTGTGCCGCCATTAAAGTCATAATGCACAAAGTGCTTACTTTTATCACGAATAACCCCGTCAACGTTCCACGCGTTGTCTCGAGCTTTTATTGCGTACCAAACTATCTCCTGCGTTTCAGGATTAAAGCTGTTATTCGCGTCAACTTTCCTAAGCGCAGCTAGAATAGCCTCATTCGTTGGCACATCTTTCAAATTATCTCGAATTGCATCGATATTATTTGAGATTGCGATAGGCTGGCGCAATGAACCCTTTAGATCTGTCGCACTGTTTCTCGGAATATAGCCGCTTTTCTCGTAACTTCCAGGTTCGAAAGGGATTTCTCCATCTTCCTTGATGTAAAAGTACGCCACTGTATTTGCAGAGTTCGCATATTCCGTGTTGTGAAGCCAGATGGCATATAGCGTCACATCGTCTTTGAGCACAGCTTTATGGGCCGAGTTATCGGGATACAATGCTCCAGCTGCATAGTTATCGTTTTTTCCGAATGGATCCGTAGACCAGCCAACAAAGGTATGGTCTTCCTTAGTAAAGTTTATCTTGCCATTTTCCGTTCCAACATATGGCAGAGTGATATTGATGCCCCTCGTATTGACAGACACGGCATCGCCCGTCCCACCATTTGGATGGAAGGTAACGGTACAGTATTCCTTTACCTGAATATAGAAATACTCTTTGTAACTCCCAGAACCATGGGTCACAACATACTCTGCTTTATCTGATGCAGTTGCCGGAATGGTCACGTCCGCCCAAGAATAATAATCGCGCCATTCATCCATCGGGCCTTGTTCTTCCTCATATTGGACATTGCACCCATCAGCTGACCACTCATGTGATCTTAGCCAATAATTATCGGAATACAGCCGTATCGTTTCACCTGGCCTCGCCTGGTATTGTTCTCCCCATCCACTGTAGCTTTGAAAACCCGAGCCGCTCGCCACGTAGATCGTGAAGTGATCTACATCAAAGCTTTGGACTTCGGTGGTGGCCTGGCGAGTACCGATGGCCTCCACCTTGGTGGCATCGTCGGAGACGCGGTAAACGCCCACTTCCTCGCCTTCGAGGTTGGCGTCAAAGAAGCAGACGTTCACGGCGCCGTCGGGCTGGATGGCGTTGCCGTTCTTGTCGAGCAGCGTCACGTCGATGGCCACGGCGTCCTGGAGCTCCTTGCCCTGCGCCTCAACCTTGTCGCTCACGGCGTCAATCACGTCCTGGCGCTCAACGCGGCTCGCCTGCACGGTGGTGCCCTCAGGGAGGACGCCTTCGCCGGCGGTCACCTTGACGATCACGTCACCCACGTAGGCCCAGTCCTCGAAGGCGGGGCTGCTCACGTCGGCGTAGACGGTAACGACCTCTTCGTCAGCCGCAGCTGCGTCGGCAGTTGCTTCTGCATCAGCGGGTTCAGCTGCTTCGGCTTCTTCGCCCTCAGGGGCTTCGGTGCCAGAAACTTCAGGTGCAGGCTGCTCGGACTCGGCAGCCTCATCAGATTCCGCGCCCTCATCGGTCACAGCAGGCTGGTCAGCCGCCTCGGGCTCAGTTGCCTCAAGCTCGTCAGCCGATGCCTCCGTGGAGTAATCGGAGTCGCTTGTCAGGGCATCAGGCGCGGGAGCGGGCTCGGCCAACTCGGCGAGCTCAGTCTCGACCGTCACCTCGAGGGTGTTGCTGATGTACTCGGCAGCGATGGTATACGTACCGTCCTGGGTGGTGACGGGCACGTTCGCAGCTGCAGAGTTCTTCGCCTTGACGCTGGCGACCTCATAGCCGTTCTCGGCGATCGCCTTGAACACAAGGTCGGCGGAGTCGGACACCTTGAGCGTGACGGTGTCGGTGCCGGTCAGCTTCTGACCGCGCACCTCGACATAGGCATTGGACAAGTTGAAGGTGACCTTCGCTTCGCCGATTCCCACCTCTTCGTCGATTCCCGCCTCTTCGCTGGTCTCCACAGCGGCCTTCCCCATTTGGGGCTCGCCCGTAGTGCCAGCGTTCGCGTCAGCCTCGGCGAACGCGAACACGTTCGTCATGCTCAGCACGAGGACAACCGACAGGAACACGGAGAGGACCTTGCCCTCAAGCGTTCCCCTTGTATCGATGATCCGCTCAAACATCTCTACCACCCAGCTTCATCTTCGCGGCCTGCCGCTAGACGCGCGAGTTTGCAACCGCGCTCCTTGCCGGCTTCCATGACGCGCCTGCGCCCGTGACCAGGGGGACTCAAACGCTTAGCCCCTGCATGAGCTTTACGAACCATAAACATGCGCGTATACGGGTATTCTCACCCATACAACAGATTATTACAGGGGGGTGACAAAATCAAATCGTTTGGTACGAGATTCTAGGAGTTAGCACAAAGAGCGGAACTATGCGAGGGGAGGGGGGTTGTATACCAGCGAGCGACGCCGGGCAAGCAAAAGGCGACCGGACGCTGGCAAAACGCCAGGGACCGGTCGCCTCGTTGCGTGCGCGCTGCGATTCGCGCTTGTTCGCCTTCTGCTACCGCTGCGTGGGGATGGCGTGCTTCACGCGGTCGTGCTCTTCGGCGCGCTTGGCGTCGTTGAAGCGGTCGAGCGTGCCCACCAGGTAGCCCGTGATGCGGCGGATGCGCTCGAAGGGCTGGTTGTGCTCGTCCTCGGTGCGGCCGCACTTGGGGCACACGTCCTCGATGATGCCGTTGTAGCCGCACACCGGGTCGCGGTCGACCGGGTGGTTCACGCTGCCGTAGCCCATGCCGCAGTCCTTCATGTAGCGGATGACGCTCTCGAACGCCTCGAGGTTCTCAGTCGGGTCGCCGTCGAGCTCGATGTAGCTGATGTGCCCGCCGTTGGTGAGCGCGTGGTAGGGCGCCTCGATGGCGATCTTGTCGAACGCGTTGATGTCGTAGTACACCGGCACGTGGAAGCCGTTGGTGTAGTAGTCGCGGTCGGTCACGCCGGGGATCACGCCGTAGCGCTCGCGGTCGATGCGCACGAAGCGGCCGGACAGGCCCTCGGCCGGCGTGGCGATGAGCGTGTAGTTCATGCCGCGCTCGCGCGAGATGCGGTCGCAGTAGGAGCGCATGTGCCCGATGATCTCCAGGCCCAGGCGCTGCGCCTCGGCCGACTCGCCGTGGTGCTTGCCGGTGAGCGCCACCAGGCACTCGGCCAGGCCGATGAAGCCCGTGGTCAGCGTGCCGTGCTTCAGGACCTCGCGCTGCGTGTCGGTGGGCTTGAGCTTCTCGGAGTCGATCCACACGCCCTGCCCCATCAAAAACGGCGCGTTGTACACGTGCTTGCGCGCCTGGATCTCGAAGCGCTCGTCAAGCTGGCCGGTGACCAGGCTGAGCTTGGAGTCGAGCAGGTCGAAGAACAGGTCGAGGTCGCCCTTGGCGCGGATGGCCAGGCGCGGCAGGTTGATCGACGTGAAGCTCAGGTTGCCGCGGCCGGGCGTGACCTCGCGCTCGGGGTCGAACACGTTGCCCATGACGCGCGTGCGGCAGCCCATGTAGGCGATCTCCGTCTCGGGCGTGCCCTTGTAGTACTGCGCGTTGAACGGCGCGTCGAGGAAGCTGAAGTTGGGGAACAGGCGCTTCGCCGAGCAGTGCATGGCCAGCTTGAACAGGTCGTAGTTCGGGTCCTCGGGGTTGTAGTTCACACCCTCCTTCACGCGGAAGATCTGCACGGGGAAGATGGGCGTCTCGCCGGAGCCGAGGCCCTCCTCGGTGGCGAGCAGCATGTTGCGGATGACCATGCGGCCCTCGGGGCTGGTGTCCATGCCGTAGTTCACCGAGCTGAACGGCGTCTGCGCACCGGCGCGGGAGTGCATGGTGTTCAGGTTGTGCACGAGCGCCTCCATGGCCTGGAAGGTCTGGCGGTCGGTGTCGCGCGTGGCGTTCTTCAGGGCGTAGGCGATGACCTTCTCGGCCACCTCGGCGCTCACGCCCGCGGCCTCGAGCTCGCCCATGACGCCGGCGCGGAACTCCGGGTCCATGTCGAGGCTGGCCACGACGCCCGTGGCCTCTTCGACGCGCGCGAGCATGGCCTCCGCGAACGCGCGGTCGTCCTCGACGTCGGTCAGCAGGTCGATGCCCTCGGCGACGTGCTTCTTGAACAGGCGGCGGAACGTCTTGCGCACGCCCACGGCCAGGCCGTAGTCGAAGTCGCACACGCTCTGGCCGCCGTGCTGGTCGTTCTGGTTGGACTGGATGGCGATGCAGGCCAGCGCCGCGTAGCTGGAGATGTCGTTCGGCTCGCGCAGCACGCCGTGGCCCGTGGAGAAGCCGCCCTTGAAGAGCTTCGTCAGCTCGATCTGGCAGCAGGTGGTGGTGAGCGTGTAGAAGTCCATGTCGTGGATGTGGATGTCGCCCTCGCGGTGCGCCTTGGCGTAGCGCGGGTCGATCACGCACATCTCGTAGAACTGCTTGGCCGACTCGCTGCCGTACTTGAGCATGGTGCCCATGGCCGTGTCGGCGTCGATGTTGGCGTTCTCGCGCTTCATGTCGGAGTCAGAGGCCTTCGAGAAGGTGATGTCCTTGAGCGTCTGGATGAGGCGGGAGTTCACGTCGCGCACGCGGTTGCGCTCGGCGCGGTACAGGATGTAGGCCTTGGCGGTCTGGACGAAGCCCGACTCGATGAGCGTCTCCTCCACGAGGTCCTGCACGCCCTCGACCGTGGGCGTGCCCTCGATGGCGCCCGCGTCGAGCTTGGCGACGACCTTCGCGGCGATCTCGTCAGCCACGGCGCGGTCCTGCATGGCAGCGCATGCGCGGAACGCCTTCTCCACCGCCTCGGCGATCTTCTCCTGGTGGAACTCTGCCGTGCGTCCGTCGCGCTTGATGATGGTCTTTACCATGCGTGCTCTTCCTTTCGTCCTTTGCCGAGCTATTACGTGCCGCGTGCGCTGTTGCGTGCGTTTGCTGCGTGCGCTTGCCGCGAACGCTTGTCGCGAGCGCTTGCCGCAAGCATCGCTGCAAGCGGCCACAAAATAGGATGTCAGAACCGTGCAGCGCACATTATCCAGACACCCTTGCGTTTCTTCATTCCGACCTGTGGTTTCGCTTGTTCCGTCAACATGCTTTTCCACAGCTTTTTCCCCTCAGCAAACCACAATATATTGTGTTTTGCTGCTCTCAAACCGCGTATATATAGTACCCGCGCACCAGCCTTCGCGCAAGCGAACGTTTTGTGTTTTTACCAAGCTGAAAACTACAGAAATGTTTTCGGGAGAAGGCTGGAGGAGCGAGCGGGGGAGCGGCGGGAAGGCGCCCCGCCTCCCCGCCAGCTGCTAGCTCACCGTGCCGTACACCTGGCCCCAGGCGTGGCCCGTGATGGCGGAGTTCAGCTGGTCGCACAGGCGCAGGCGCGTGTAGTCGCCCGGCGGGAGCAGGCCCACGAGGCGCGTGAGCTCGTCCGGCAGGTCGTAGGTCTCGGCGGCGAGCACCACGTCGAGGCGGCGCACCGTGGCGTCCTCGCCTTCGAGGTCCTGGAGGTCCTGGAACAGCGCGTCGACCATGCGCTGGAGGACGCCGTAGAACTCGCTGCGGTCGATGTTGGCGCCGACGTGGTTGCGCGGCATGCCTAGCGCTCCTCGACCTGAGGGCCGTCGGCCCCCTCGATCTGGGGGCCGTCGGCCTCCACGATCGCCAGGTTGTCGCCGAGCGCCGCGGCCACGCGCTCGCGCGCCCGGGCGATGAAGTCGGCAAGCTCGTCGGTGACGGCGCCCGCGGGGTCACACGACGCGTCGGTGGCCGCGGAGCCTGCCGCAGAGGCGCCATCGGGGGCCGCGCCCTCGCGCGGCGCGTCGGCGGCTGCAAGGTCGGCGCCAGCGCCGGCGCCGCCCTCCCCTTCGCCTTCCCCTTCCGCGCTTTCACGCACGACGGCGTCAAGCCCCATCGTGGTCGCCACCAGGGCGCCGGAGTACGCCGGCGTGGCATCGCCGACGGCGCGCAGGAACTGGACGCCCGCGGCGCGCAGCGCGTCGGCGGCCGCGACCATGGCGTCGGGGGCGTAGTAGGGGTTCTCGGGCGTGGGGCCCTGCTGCCGCGCGTTGCGCTCGCGCACCTCGAGCTGCGCGAGGAGCGGGAGCGCCGTGGCGCCCGCCGCGCGTCGGGCCAGGTCAACGGCAGCTTCCTGAGGCGCGCACGTGGCGAAGCCCGCCACGCTCGCCTCGAGCTCCTCCATGATGGCCATGGCCTCCTCGAGCGTGCCGCGGCCGCTTCGCAGCGTGCCGTCAGCGGCCACGTCGACCGACGCGAAGATGGGCGCGTCGCTCACCTTCCGCAGGCCCATGAGCGCGCACTTGAGGTCATCGCAGGTGGCGAAGCCGTTGAGAAAGAACGCGTCGAACTCCTCCTGCGCGAACAGGCGCCCCGCGCGGGCGTACTGGTCGCGGTTCTCCCGGAGCGACGCCTTCGACGACGCGTCGAGCGGGAGCCCGCACGGCCCGATCTCGGCCAGCACGTGCTGGGGCACCTGGGCGCGAACCGCTCCGAGGGCGGCGCTGACCACCTCGGCGGCGCGGTCCTCCATGCCCGCGCGCGCCAGGCGCGCCGGGGTCACCGACGCCGTCGCCGCCACGAGGCACTGCGCGCCGGCGATGGACTCCAGCTTGTAGGCGTCCTCGAGCGTGTCGGGCTCGAGCAGCAGGGTGAACTCGACGTCGCGCTCGACGTCGATGCCGAGGCGCGCGAGCGCCGAGAGGACCGGCGTCGACAGCACGAGCATGTCCTTGTTGAGTCGCAGCTTGATGTCAGGCATGGGAAGCTCCTCCGCGGGTGACGCGCCCGCCTGCTGATGCGCGGGCGGGCGCGGGATAGTCTTTCCTGCCATGATACACAGAAACCCGCCCGGGGCGAGCCCGGGGCGAGCGGAAGCCCGCCGACGGTGAGCGGAGTCGCCCGAGCGCACGCGCGCAACTCACCGCCAAAACCCCACCGCTCCAGCCGAGCCGGCGTGCGCGAGGCCGCGAATCGCGCGGTAGATGCCTATAATGAGCCTCGGCGGCTTGATGTGGTTCCCCTCCCGTCAAGCTCGCACTGCTTTATACCCCTAGAAAGCAGTTTGCAGCGAGTCAGCTCGCTGCATCATCCCCCTCCTCAGGGCCGGCAAGGTACCCCTCCTTAGCCGGCCCATTCTCTTTCCAGACGCAAGACAGGCCAGCGGCGACGTGGCCGCTGGCCTGTGAGTTTGCTGGCGCCCCCGAGAGGACTCGAACCTCCGACGCACGGTTTAGGAAACCGACGCTCTATCCGCTGAGCTACGGGGGCCTGTTGGAAAGCGCATCAAAGTCTACCACAACTGGCCGCACGATCACACGCGCCAACCAGCGAGAAATGCGCGATCTGATACCCCAAAAGCCTGCCGGCAGAAAGCCTCTTTCGACAAGATCTGCAAAACCCCTGCTCAGAAGAAATCACTCTTGCTCAGTCGGGTGCCCGCGCGATCCGATTCCCCCCAAATGGGTATCAGATCGCGCATTTCTCGCCCTTTCCCAAGCAAAAGCATGCACTCCCGCGCGCCGTCTTTCGCACATTCACCCATCCGCGAGGCCTTGGCGCCTGCAAGCGCTCGCTCGCGCTCTTCGCGCTCGCTCGCCGCCCTTCGCACAGCCCGCCGCGCGCCTGCGGGCGCTCGTACTCGCTCGTGCGCTGCCCTTCGCGCCCCGCGCGCTCGCGCCGAAACTGCCCCTGCCACCATTGACAATCGCGATTCCCGCTATAGAATATGAGCACTTACATAGCGTTTCCCCGCAGAAGCGCTCTGGATCCCCTGGTCGGCGGCGCGCGCCGCCAGCCGAGAGGAAACAGGGCGTGGATGGGGTCTCTGGAGAATCCCGGCAACGGGTGCCGAAGGGGCAAGGCGCTTGGGGAGGCCGCCGCGCATCGCGCGCCGCAGCCGTACCGCAAGCGTTGAAACTCTCAGGCCAAAGGACAGAGTGAAGCAATGAGCTTAATCGCGCATTTCTTTTCCCTTCTTCGGGTGTCCTCTGGAGATTTCGTCGCACCGGGTGCGGAGGACTCGCAGGTAACGAGGAACCGAAGGAAGGACAGTTCAATTGGAAAGCTTCTTTGAGTCGTTCAACGAGATCTTGGGCGTTATCGACGACTTCATCTGGGGCGTGCCGCTCATGGTGCTCATCCTGTTCGGCGGCCTGCTGCTCACCTGCCGCCTGAAGGGCCTACAGTTCAGCCAGCTGCCGCGCGCGCTCCGCTACATGATCAAGAACGAGGAGGGCGGCAAGGGCGAGGTGTCGAGCTTCGCCGCGCTGTGCACCGCGCTGTCGGCCACCATCGGCACCGGCAACATCGTAGGCGTCGCCACCGCCATCGTGGCGGGCGGCCCGGGCGCGCTGTTCTGGATGTGGCTCGCCGCGCTGTTCGGCATGGCCACCAAGTACTCCGAGGGCCTGCTCGCCGTGAAGTACCGCTCCGTGAGTGCGAACGGCCACGTGCTCGGCGGCCCGTTCTACTACATCGAGCGCGGCATGGGCATGAACTGGCGCTGGCTCGCCAAGCTGTTCGCGTTCTTCGGCATGTGCGTGGGCCTGTTCGGCATCGGCACGTTCACGCAGGTCAACTCCATCTCCGGCGCCATCACGGGCTTCTTTGACCCCGAGGGCGCCCACACCGTGAGCCTGCTCGGCATGGACTACTCCGTCGCCACCATCGCCGGCTCGCTGCTCCTGGCGCTGCTGGTGGGCCTCGTGCTCATCGGCGGCCTGCGCCGCATCGCCAGCGTGTCCGAGAAGGTCATCCCCGCCATGGTGGTCATCTACGTGGGCTTCTCGCTGGTCCTGATCGTCGCGAACATCACCGCGCTGCCCGCCGCGCTCGTGACCATCTTCCAGAGCGCGTTCGGCCTGCAGGCCGCTGCCGGCGGCGCGCTGGGGGCCATCATCATCGCCATGCAGAAGGGCATCGCGCGCGGCATCTTCTCGAACGAGGCCGGCCTGGGCTCGGCGCCCATCGCCGCTGCGGCCGCGCAGACCAAGGAGCCGGTGCGCCAGGGCCTCGTGTCCATGACCGGCACGTTTCTGGACACCATCATCGTGTGCTCCATGACGGGCCTGGCCATCGTGATGACCGGCGCCTACCAGCTGCCCGGCCTCGAGGGGTCGGCCGTGACCACCGCCGCGTTCCAGGCGGGCCTGCCGTTCATCCCCGGCGAGGTGGTGGCGTTCATCATGATGCTGTGCCTGGTCCTGTTCGGCTTCACCACCATCCTGGGCTGGGACTACTACGGCGAGCGCTGCCTCGAGTACTTCTCCAACGGCTCCATGAAGGCCGTGAAGGCGTACCGCTGGCTCTACATCCTCGCCGTGTTCATCGGCCCCTACATGACGGTCTCCGCCGTGTGGACCATCGCCGACATCTTCAACGGATTGATGGCGCTGCCCAACATGGTCGCCCTGATCGCGCTGTCGGGTGTGGTGGCGAAGGAGACGCGCGGCTACTTCGCGCGCCTGAAGGCCGCGGACGGCGTGGAGGCCGCCATGGCGCCGCGTCCCGACGACTCCGAGGACTGGAAGGTGCCGAAGGACCGCGCAGGTGCGGGCGCAGGTGCGGGCGCTGACTCGGAGTTGGAGCCCGCTACAGCTTAGCATGCCGAAGGGCCGCGGACGGCGCTGCTGCACCCCCGCGGCCCTGCTCTCCGCTCACTGGCTTGAGCCCTGCGCGCACCTCCGAACATGAAAAACGCCCCGTGTCGGGGCGTTGAAAAGTCGTGGCGGAGAAGTAGGGATTCGAACCCTAGATGCCCTTTTGGGGCATACTCACTTAGCAGGCGAGCACCTTCGGCCTCTCGGTCACTTCTCCGCAAGCAATAAAGAATCATACCCGACTTCTGCGGCCAATGCAACGAAAAACACATCTCCGCGGGGCGTATAATGGAGGCTAATTTCCCCAAACGGTGGTTTTCGAACGAAAGACCAAGGAGGTCCTGAGGTGAAAGCTGCGCTTCGCGCCTCCCAGACGGCGCCCGTCCCTCGCGCCCATGCGGCGCGCATCGCCCTCGCGCTCGCTGCGTGCGCGCTTCTCGCGTGCCTGGCCTGCTTGGCGACGCCCGCGCCCGCCCTGGCGAAGTCCTACAGCTGCCCGAGCGTGAACCTCACGGCCCAGGCTCAGACCGACGGCTCGCTCCACGTGGTGGAGCAGCGCGCGTTCGACTTCGACGGCGCGTTCACCGCGGTGTGGTGGGAGTTCCAGGGCCTGCCACAAAACGCCGAGGTCACGGTCAACGCGGTGCGCATGGCGCACGTCGACGCCGCGGGCAGCGTGGAGGGCGAGTGGATGGCGCTCGACTCCGTGCCGTTCAAGGTGGGCTGGCGCGAGGAGGGCGGCCCCGGCACCGACTCCTGGTCGTTCGACCGGGCGCGAAACACGCTCTACGCGTTCTTCGACCGGGAAGACACGCAGATGATCTTCGAGATCGACTACGTCGTGGCCAACGGCGTGCAGGCGTACGACGACATCGCCGAGGTCTACTGGAAGTACGTGGGCGAGGGCCGCGAGGTGGACTCCGAGAACGTGTCGACCACCATCGTGCTGCCCGTCCCCCCTGGCGTGACCGTCGAGCCCGGCGGCAACGTGCGCGCGTGGGGACACGGGCCGCTTGACGGCGTGGTGTCCGTCAACGAGGACGGCACCGTCACCTACGACGTCTCCCGCGTGGTCGCGGGGCAGTACGCCGAGGCGCGCGTGGTGTTCCCCGTGTCGTGGCTCACGAACCTCGACGCCGAGGCGCGCCTAGCGAACCAGGGGACCACGCGCCTCGACACCGTGCTGGCCGAGGAGAAGGCGTGGACCGACCAGGCCAACAACCAGCGCGTCAACGACCTGCGGATCCGCATCGGCCTGGTGGTCGCGTGCGCGCTGATCCTCGCGGTCGGCGCGATCCTGTTCTTGCGCTTCGGGCGCGAGCACACGCCCGACTTCACCGAGAAGTACTGGCGCGACGTGCCGAAACACGGCATGCGGCCGGCGGTGGTGGGCCGCCTGTGGCGCTGGAACCACGAGAGCGCCGACGACTTCACCGCCACGCTGCTCGACCTCGCACGCCGCGGCGTGCTGCGCATAGAGGCAGGCGCCCACCCCGACAGCTTCGGCAAAGAGGTCGAGGACTACCGCGTCGTATGCGTCGACGACCAGGCGCGCAAGGTCACCGACCCCATCGAGCGCGCCACGTTGAAGCTGCTGTTCGAGGACGTCGCCGGAGGCGAGCCCTCCCTCTGGCTCGCGTCCCTGCGCGAGCATGCCGACCGGCGCCCCGAAGCCTACGTGGAGAGCATGAAGGGGTGGCAGGCGGTGCTGTCCGATGAGGTTGCGAAGCAGGACTTCTTCGAGCCCGCGGGCTACAAGCTGCGCAAGGCGCTGGCGGCTGCGGCGGTCGTGGTGCTGGTGGTCGGCCTGCTCATGACCGCCGTGACGGACGAGCTGCTCGCGGCAGCGCTCGCGGTTCCCACGTGCGCGGTGCTCGCGTTGCTGGCCAACTACATGCCGCGCCGCTCCGAGCACGGCAACAACGTCGCGGCGCGCGCGAAGGCGCTGCGCAACTGGATGCGCGACGCGTCGAGCTGCGCTGACTTCCCGCCTGAGAGCGAGGAGAAGATGAGCGAGCTCATGGTGTACGCCTTCCTCTTCGGCGTGACGAAGCCGGCGATGAAGGACTGGGAGGCGGCCGTCCCTGACGCCAGCCGCCGCGCGTCCGACTTCGGCGGCATGTCCTTCATGCCGTGGTACGCATGGTACGCCGCGAGCGGCGTGGCGGCGCGCAGCGCGAGCGAGACGATCAACGCCTCGGTCGACGAGACGTACGAGGGGGCGCGGGCGGCGGCGGTCAACCTCAGCGCGGGCAGCAGCGCCGGCGGGTTCGGCGGCGGCTTCTCCGCAGGCGGCGGTGGCGGGTTCGGCGCGGGCGGCGGCGCCCGGTAGGTGTGCGCGTGCGGGGGTATGGCCGCGTCCGTGGCGGCGCCTCTCGCTTCGTTTCGCGTGCTCCCGCTCCCCCCGCGTCCGTCCCGCGCCGTACGCCCGCCCCACACCGCCACCCCCGTCCGTCCCGCGCCGCCCCACCGTCCCCCTCGCGTCCGCCCCGCGCACTGCCGAATGTTTCACGTGAAACATTCGTTCACGTTGCGCGCGGCCTCCGCCGCTCAGTCCGCTATAATAGGCGGCCTATGAACGCAAAGAGGAACATCCCCGCCATCGTGTACAAGCTCATGATCGTCGTGGCCACCGTCATCTGGGGCTTCAGCTTCGTGGTGATGAAGGGCGCCGTGAGCGTGCTCGAGCCCGCGTGGCTCATCGGCGTGCGCTTCGCGCTCACGGCCGTGGTGCTCACCGCAGTGTTCTTCCGCCACCTGCGCGCTGCGCTGACCAGGGAGTACCTTGTGGCGGGCGGCATCTTGGGCGCGCTGAACTTCCTCGCCTTCTGGACGCAGACCATCGGGCTCGCCCACACCACGCCCGGCAAGAACGCGTTCCTCACGGCCACGTACTGCGTGATCGTGCCGTTCGTGTTCTGGCTGATCGCGAAGAAGCGCCCGACTGCGTTCAACCTGGTGGCGGCCGTGATGTGCGTGGCGGGCGTCGGGATGGTGTCGCTCTCCTCGGGGGCGCTCACGGTGGAGTTCGGCGACTTCATGACGCTGGTGTGCGCGGTGTTCTTCGCGGTGCACATCGCATGCGTGTCGAAGTTCGCGCAGGGCCGCGACGTGCTGGCCCTTACGGTGTACCAGTTCTGGGTCGGCGGCATCTGCGGCGTCGCCATCGGAGCGCTCACGGAGGCGCCGCCGAACGTGGCCGCGCTCTCGCCGGAGTTCCTGTTCAACTTGTTCTACCTGGTGATATTCGCGTCATGCGTGGCGCTCGTGTTCCAGAACGTGGCGCTGGCCCACGTGCCCCCCGCGCAGGGCTCGCTGCTGCTGTCGCTGGAGTCGGTGTTCGGCGTGCTGTTCTCGGTGCTGCTCTACGGCGAGCAGATGACGCCGCGCCTGCTGGCGGGCTTCGCGCTCATCTTTGGTGCTATTGTGGTAAGCGAGGTTCTGCCCGAGAAGTTCGGGAAGCGGAAAGACGAGCCGGCGGCGCTTGAGGACGCCGAGCCGGCGAAGGAGTGAGGAAAGACCATGAAGGAGAAGATTGACGAGCCGGGACGCGACAACATCGTGCTCATCGGCATGCCCGGCGCAGGGAAGTCCACGCTCGGCGTCGTTTTGGCGAAGATCATGAACTACGATTTCGTCGACGCTGACCTGCTCATCCAGCAGCAGTGCGACAACACGCTGCAGCGCCTCATCGACGCGTGCGGCCCCGAGGGCTTCATCGACGTGGAGAACCAGGTGCTCTCCAAGATGAGCTTCAAGCATACCATCATCTCCACGGGCGGCTCGGCGGTGTACTCGAAGGAGGCCATGGAGCACCTCGGCGCGATCGGGCGCGTCGTGTACCTGCAGATCAGCTACGACGAGCTCCGCGCGCGCCTGACCGACTTCTCGGAGCGCGGCGTGGTGATGAAGGGCGGCATCGGCATGAGCCTGCGCGACCTGTACGACGAGCGCAAGCCGCTGTACGAGCGCTACGCCGACATCGTGGTGGACGTGAACGACCTCACCATCACCGCCGCGGCCCGCAAGGTGGCCGACGCGCTCAGGTAGCGAGGGATGGCGAAGAACCGCGAAGGCGGGCGGCTCCGGAAAGCTGGCGGCCCGAAGGCGGGGCGGTCCGAAGGCGGGGCGCAAGCGCGTCTGCGAGCTGTTTCAAGCTGAATGCGAGCGAAGGCAGAGAGGCAGAGAAGCGCGTCTGCGATTAGCCGATTGCGCAAGCGGTGCCTCGTGGGCTCGCCTCTCGCCTTCTAGCGCTCCCAGGGCCAGCGGAGCTTGGTGGTCGCCTTCTGCGACTTCTTCTTGTAATGCGGGTTGTGCTTGAGGAACACGTGGTTGCACCAGCGCGTGACCAGAAGGCCCACGACGCCCACCGCCACGCAGCTCGCCGCCAGGTCAAGCACGCCGCTGTTGTTCTCGAAGAGCGCGTAGAGCGACGCCAGGCCGAAGAACACCGTGATCGCGCCGCACAGCCACGTGAACGTCGTGATGAGGACTTCCTTCGCGCGCGCCGGCGAGTGCCGGTACGTGACCACCAGGTAGATCACTGCCGCGATCACCGCCATGGCCAGGAGAAGCGGAACCATGCGCGACAGCCGCGCCATCAAACCCAGCATCCTCGCCTCTCCTTCCGCATCTTGCGCACCCTGCGCGTTTCACGCCCTGCGCTGCACCTCGTGCGCTGCGTTCCGCGCGCCCACCTCATGTCGTCGTACTGCGTTTCGCGCGCCCGCGCGACGGCGGCCACGCCGCGCTTTACGTTGCCGCCCCAGCGCGCCCTGCGCGCATCGCGCCTCGTGCGCTGCGCGTTACCGCTCGAACATATCACACTCTCGCCGCTCGCCGCATGACGCGGAAGTGTTTCACGTGAAACATTCCCGTTACGCGAGCCGCCCGTTACCGGCGGGGCAGCTTCGCGGAGCGCAGCGACGAGAACGTCGTGGCGCGCGCCCACCATCCGCGCGCCTTCGCGGCGGCGGCCACGGCGCAGGCCGCCGCGAAGTCCTCCGTGACGGCGAACGTGGTGGCCCCGCTTCCGCACAGGAGCACCTCGCCTGCGCGCACGCCGGGCTGCGCCTCAAGCCAAGCGCGCACCTCGGCGAGCTCGGGGGAAAGCCCCTCCGAGACGGGCGCCAGGTTGTTCACGAGCGGAACCTCCGCCGCGCTTGCGGCGGCGAGCGCCTGCTCGGAGAGGCGCACGGGAACGAGCTGCGGGTCCTCGTCAAACGCATGGTACGCCGCCGCCGTGGAGACGCCCGCAGGCGGCTTCACCAGGACGACCGGGTCCTTCCGCGGGGAAAGCGCGTGATCGAGCACCTCGCCCGCGCCCGTGAACAGCGCGCATCCGCCATGGAGGAAGAACGCCACGTCAGCGCCGAGGCTGCGCGCCACACCCGCCACCGCGGCGTCGTCAGGCGCAAGCCCCCAGAGGCAGGCCATCGCCACCAGCGCGGTGGCTGCGTTCGACGAGCCGCCGCCCAGACCGCCCTCGTGGGGGATGTTCTTCTCGAGGCGAACGGAGACCTGCTCGCGCTGCGTGCGGCCGAGCGCGCAGGCCAGCGCGTCGATTGCCTTGAAGATGATGTTCTCGCGCGCGGGGATGCGCAGCGGCTTTGACCCCGCGGACGCGGTCTTGTCAGTCAGGTCGATGCTCACGAGCACGTTTCGCTCGGACCCGCCGACGGCGAGGTGATCCTTCCCCTCCATGTCCTCGAACGCCTCCCCGTCCGCAGGGGCGCAGCGCACGTACATCACGTCATGCAGGGCCACCGCATGCATGACGTTCACCACGTCGTGGTAGCCGTCCGGCCGGCGCGCGCCCACGCCCAGAAACAGGTTCACCTTCGCAGGCGAGACCAGCTTGATCGACCCCGCTCCCAAAAACGTGTCGGCCGACCACTGGGCGTCGCGGGCAATCGCGAGCATGTCAACTTTCGGCGTTTCGCTCACTTCTTCTTCCTCCTGCTTGCAAAGAAATCACGCAGCATGCCGACGCATTCGTCTCGCATGACGCCCGG
This sequence comes from Adlercreutzia sp. ZJ242, assembly GCF_011038995.1. NCBI lineage: Bacteria > Bacillati > Actinomycetota > Coriobacteriia > Eggerthellales > Eggerthellaceae > Adlercreutzia > Adlercreutzia sp. ZJ242. The sequence goes on along the minus strand of NZ_JAAKEE010000006.1, from coordinate 54,829 downwards.
CGTTACCGCAAACTGGTGGTTAAGTCGCTCATCGGCGTGGACGGAGTACAGCGTGCCGAGCGCGCCGGCCTTCTGATCAGGCGCTCCGTACACGCAGCGGCTGACGCGCGCCTGGTGCATGAGACCCGCGCACATGATGCACGGCTCGAGCGTCACGTACACCGTGCAGTCCGTGAGCCGCCACGCGTCGAGCACGCGCGCCGCCTCGCGCAGGGCGAGGAGCTCCGCATGGCCGGCGGGGTCGCGCGTCGTCTCGCGCAGGTTGTGGGCGCGCGCGATGACGCGCGGCTCGGCGGTGGGGCGGCGCGTGCCACGGTCGACGGGCTCGTACACCACCACCGCGCCGATGGGGACCTCACCCGCATCTGCCGCGACGCGCGCCTCCTCGAGCGCGAGCCGCATGTAAGCCGCGTCTGCCGCGGCGTCAATCCCATTTGTGTTCCCCTGGTTAGCCATGAGGTGATTATATCCGTTCGCGCGGGGCTTACAGGGCGCAAGCGCGAGCCAAGCGCGCGGAGCTTACAGGCGGCAAGCGCGAGCCAGACGCGCGGCGCAGCCGAAGCGTCGCCGTCGCCCGCGGTGCTCTGGCGCAAGCGCGGCGGACAGCGCCCTCGATGAAGCGACGACACGAAGGGCCTGCGGGCCAAGCGCAAGGCGCAGCGTCCGAGGCATCGCGAGACGTTGCGAGAATGTGGTATCCTGTAACGCGCACGGAGGCGTGGCCGAGTGGTTGAAGGCGGCAGTCTTGAAAACTGTTGTGCCGCGAGGTACCGTGGGTTCGAATCCTACCGCCTCCGCCATATGCGACTTCAGGGCCCCATCGCTGGGGCCCTTTTCGTTGCGAAGGACCTTCGCAAGGAATCTCGGACGAGGGCGAGCGCCGTCAAGAACCCCGCCGCGCCCGGCGAGAGCCGGCGGACGCCCCAGGCGGAAACACCCGATGAGAGCGCAGCGAACGCTCAGGCGGAAGCACCCGGGCACCCCAGGCAGAAGCGCCCGGGCGCCGCGCGCAAGCGTCAGGGACGCTTCTTCAGCTTCGCCAGCTCCTCCTCCAGGTGAGCGTAATGTTCCTTCTCCTCCCTCGTCCAAGGGCCGAACAGCACCTCCCGCAGCGCCTCGCTGGCCGTGCGCGTCTCACCCTCAACGGGGTACAGGCGCTCACGCGAGCGCGCGTACAGGCAGACCTCGTCGAACAGGCCCGTCTGCTCCAAGGCGCTGAGGTTGCCCACGATGTCGCGGACGATCTTGTCATGGTGCCTCGGATCGGTCGCGCGGGGAACCGTGCCCGCGATGCGCATGAGCTCATAGCGAACCTGGCAGCTGACCAGCGAGATCTCAGGCTTCACCGCCATGAGCGCCAGCGAGACGCCGTAGCCGCGCGCGCGGAGCAGCGTAGCCGTCTTGACGGGAACCTCCGAGGTGCGCAGCGTCCCCTCGATGATGAGGTTGTACCCCGCAAGCGAGAACTCGTCGATCAGGGCTTCCGTCATCTTTCCCGCCCATGCGGCAGTGTACGCCACTGCCTCAGGACCGTAAGCCTGGTCAAGCTCGCGATAGTGCGGGTGGAAAGACCGATACTCGTCGCCGTTTATGATGATGACGTTCCTCTTGAACGCGTCGCGATAGATGCTGTGCAGCGTCGTCTTGCCTGCGCCACTCTGCCCACCAAGCAAAACTGCACGCGGCCTCTTTGGAATCGACAAGCTGGAAGAGCTAGATCGATCCGCTACCAACGTCTGGAGCTCACCTTCGAACTCCTCTTGCGTGAAGCGCGCGAGAGCGGCGGTCATCAGGCGGCCCTCACGCTGCTCTTCGCGACGAATCGCGCGAGCCCTTCGATCTGCCCGCGAATCTCCGCAAGCTTGACCGGGTTTTCGTTTTCCTTGTCCGTGATAGAGTCCTTCGCGATCCAAAGCTGCCTCGCGACGTCTTCGTAAACCGTTTCACGAACCTCGTCTCCCGCCTCGCGGGCGGCGCGACGAAGCCTCGAGAGATCCCCGAGAATCTCAGCCGCCTGCTCGTTCAGGATCTCCTGCGTGAGGGTGATCTCGTAGATGTCGTTGATGTCCATGACTTCACCGTCCTCGTCAAACATGACCTCGGAATAGATGATCCGCTCGGTTCGTTCGCGCTGGTCCTGCGTGATGCGGCTGCCGTCACGCTCAAGGCAGTCAAGCATGAACGCCGGGATGTTGGCCGCGCGGATGAGGTTGGCGTTCGCGCGCGTGGGCTTTTGCCCGTTCTCGTAGCGCACGATGCTGGCCTCGCCGATGCCGAGAACGCGCGCGAACGCCTGCTGGGTCAGGCCGTATCTGCCGCGAATGCGCTTGATGTCCTGCGGGGTGAGCTCGTCTCCCATGGCTTCCTTCTTTCTATCTTTTGATAGTCTACGCTATGTCCTATGATAGCACCTTGGGAAACGAAAAAGGAGCCCGCAGGCTCCTCCTCAAAGTATTTTCGCGCCAGCTTCACATACGGACGGGAGGCAGGTGAGATGACGGGCAGAACGACAGCGCGCCCCACGCCGCGCGGACGACGGACGCCGCCGCACCCCACGCCTCGCGGACGACGGGCCTCTCCCTCGCCGCCTCCCGCTCAGCGCCCCGCGCAAAGCCCTCGTCGCGCCCTACAGATCCTCGACCAGCAGCGCGTCCGAGTACTCGATGCCGTCGCGCTCGCACTGGAGCTGCTTGCGCCGGCGCATGCACACCGACGCCACGCCGCCAGCCGGGTTCAGGAAGTAGCTCTTGTAGCCGCAGTTTCCGTAGCCGCTGCACGAAAGGCACTTGATCTCCTTGAGCTCGAAGCCGTCGAGCACCGCATCCGTCAGCGTCCTGACCTTGCCTCCTGCCGGAGTCTTCGGCGCATCTGCCATGTCAATCCCCTCACACTCAGGTTGTTTCTCGCTGCGGGGTATTATAGCGCGCTCGGGGGAAACGAGGGGGAACGCGGCGGCAAATGCGCCCGCCACCGCAGGTCAGACGCCCACGGAACGGCCGAACGAGAGGCGGCGGGGAGAGCGAAGGCCACAAGAGCGCGGGAAGCGCGCCGACGCCCCAGCGCCCGCCTGACGCGCCAAGCGCGCCGCCGCTCCGCCGCCCGCTTGGCGACAGGGCTGCGCGTCGGCGCATCCGCTTACCGCTCGCGTTCCGCTTACCGCTCGGCGATGGGCTTGTACTCCCGGCGCGTCGTGTGGGTGTTCTTGTACGCGGGGCGGATGATGCGCTTGCCCGCGCCGATCTCCTCGAAGCGGTGCGCCGCCCAGCCCGCCATGCGCGCGCAGGCGAACAGCGGCGTGTAGAGGTCCTCGGGAATGCCCATCATGGAGTACACGAAGCCCGAGTACATGTCCACGTTCGCGCACATCGTCTTCTTCGTGCCGCGCTCGCGCACGAGCACCTCGGGCGTCAAGCGCTCGATCGCGCACAGAAGCTCGTACTCGGCCTCGTACTCCGTGCCGCGGGCGAGCTGCTCGGCGAAGCGCTTGCAGATCACCGCGCGCGGGTCGGACAGCGTGTACACCGCGTGCCCCATGCCGTACACGAGGCCCGTCTTGTCGTACGCCTGCTTGTTCACGATGCGCGCGAGGTAGGCCGCCACCTCGTCGTCGTTGTCCCAATGCTCGACGTTCTCCTTGATCTCGGCCTGCATGGCGCGCACCTGGTGGTTCGCGCCGCCGTGGCGGTGCCCCTTGAGCGAGCCGATGGCCGCCGCGTACGCCGAGTACGGGTCGGTGTCGGCCGAGGACAGCACGCGCGTGGTGAAGGTGGAGTTGTTGCCGCCGCCGTGCTCCGCGTGCAGGCACAGCATGATGTCGAGCATGCGCGCCTCCTCGCCGGTGAACTGCCGGTCGGAGCGCAGCATGGACAGGATGGTCTCGGCGCTCGACTGCCCCGGGATGAAGCGGTGCATGATCATGGACTCGTGCTCGTAGCGGGCGCGCTTGGAGTAGTACGTGAGCACCATGATGCGCGGCAGGCGGCTGATCAGCGACAGCGCCGTGTGGATCTCGTGGCTGGGCGTGCGGTCCTCGGCGTGCTCGTCGTAGGCGTACAGCTGCAGCACCGAGCGCGCGAGCACGTTCATGATGTCGGGCGGCGTGTCGCGCATGAGCATGGAGCCCGTGAAGCCGTCGGGCAGCTCGCGCTGCGAGTCGATCACCTCGATGAAGCTCTTGAGCTGCGCCTGCGTGGGCAGCTCGCCCATGAGCAGCAGGTAGCACAGCTCCTCGTAGCGGAAGCGCTGGCCGGAGATGTGCTCGCCCAGAAGGTCGTACAGCTCGTAGCCGCGCAGGCGCAGCGAGCCCTCGTCGGGGCGGCGCTCGCCGTCGCTCATCACGTAGCCGTGCACGTTGGAGATGTTCGTCATGCCCACCAGCACGCCCGTGCCGTCGGCGTTGCGCAGGCCGCGCTTGACGTCGTAGCGCTCGTAGAAGCTCGGGTCGATGCGGTTGACGTCGCGGAAGTTGTCGTACAGGCGCACGCGGCGCGCCTCTTCCTCGCTGATCTCGATGGGCTCGACCTCGTCAACGCTCGCAGGGTTCACCACGCGAATGGGCGTCTCGTCAATAAGCAGCGCCACGGCGGCCTCCTTTCGTCTTTTCTCGCAATTCTACCGAAGCGCGGGGCGGCCTTGCGCCAACCCATAACTTGCGCAGCAAAAAACCAGCTTGGCGTAACGCGGCCGAAACGTTGCCGCAAACGAGGGGGAGGCGGCGCGCGTAAACCGCCGTATACGCGCCGCGCCCGCCGACACCCGGCGGTAACGAATGCGAGGAAATCTTCACAAAATAACGGTTGACTTACCCACAGGGGGATGTTTTAATACTCCTTGCTGTTCGGAAGTGCGCCGTTACCTCAGCTGGATAGAGGGACTGACTACGAATCAGTACGTCGGGGGTTCGAATCCCTCACGGCGCACCACTTTTTCAGCAAGCAGAACCCGCAACGACTGACATTCAGCACGTGCGGTTTTTTTGTATCTGAACGAAAAGGAGTCGTACTTGAAGGTTCGAAAATCGAAGCCTCACAGTATGTAATCTTCCGACTTCCCTCCCTTCGCGTCGGCAGTCGGAAGACGACTGCGGCGACATGACCTGCGCCAGCGCGCGCAAGACTCATGCCATTCAACACGTAAGGGACTTGTCACATGCTCTATCTGTCGCAAATGGCGGGAAAGCCCGTCGTTGACCAGTCAGGCGAGAAGATCGGCACGATCTCCGACCTGGCCATCTCAACGGGCGAGGTGTTTCCGCGCATCACGAGCCTGGCCTTCCAGGGGCCGGGCAGAGTGCCGTTCATGATCTCGTGGCGCAAGTACGTCGACAAGTTCGACGAGGACGGCATCACGCTCTCCGTCGACGCGCACGACATCCGCTTCAGCTACCTGCAGCCCAACGAGGTGCTGCTCGCGCGCGACCTGCTCGACCGTCAGATCGTGGACACGCAGGGCATGAAGGTCGTGCGCGTGAACGACCTCAAGCTGTCGCAGTCGGGCACGCAGCTGCGCCTGCTCGGCGCCGAGGTGGGCGTGCGCGGCATCCTGCGCGGCCTGCACCCGCTCATCGAGCGCGGCGTGGTGGCGGTGGCGAAGCTGTTCAAGAAGCGCATCGACGAGCAGATCATCGCGTGGAACTACATGGACCTGCTCGACCGCGACCTCTCCAAGGTGCAGCTGTCCGTCACGCACCGCCGCCTCGACGAGCTGCACCCCGCCGACGTGGCCGACATCCTCGAGCAGCTCGACCCCCAGCAGCGCGCCGCCGTGTTCGAGCACCTCGACGACGCGCGCGCCACCGAGGCCATCTCCGAGATGGAAGACGAGCTGCAGGCCGAGTTCATCGACGACCTGGACGACGCGCGCGCCGCCCGCCTCATCGGCGACATGGACCCCGACGACGCAGCCGACATCGTGCGCGACCTCCCCTACGAGAAGGCCGAGACGCTGCTGCGCCTCATGGGCATGGAGGACGCCACCGAGATCCGCCGCCTGCTCGGCTACAAGGACGGCACCGCCGGCGGCATGATGACCACGCAGTACGTGGCCTGCCCCGTCGGCACCACGGTGCGCGGCGCCATCGAGGCGCTGCGCGAGCTGCCCGAGGACCACCCCACCGTGCACTACGTGTACGTGACCGACGACTACGACAAGCTCGTGGGCGTGCTCTCGCTGCGCACGCTGGTGCTCACCGACGACGACACGCCCCTGCGCGACGTCATGTACGACGAGATCATCTCGTGCAGCCCGAGCGAGACCGAGGAGGACGTCGCGGCCGACATCTTCAAGTACGACATCCCGGCCATGCCCGTGGTGGACGAGCGCGGCGCGCTGCTCGGCATCGTCACCACCGAGGACGCGTGGGACGCCATCGAGGACGACGTTTCGAGCGAGAAGACGCAGGCGAGCCTGCTCAAGGGAATGGGCATCGCGCTCGCGGCCCTCCTGTTCCTGACGCTCTACACGCTCACGCTCATCCAGATACTCGACGCGACCGGCTTCCGCGGCCTCGGGGCGTGATCGCATGACGTTCAGCGGGAAGAAGCTCGGGCGCCTCTCCGACATAGCGCGCAAGCCGAAGGCGACGCCAGCCGAGCTCAGCAAGGAGGCGAGCGCAGGCGCGGGCGCGAACGCAGGCGGCGCGGAGCAGGCGCCGGCCGAGAAGTCCAAGAGCAAGCTCTGGCTCGTTCTGGCGGCCATGGGCCCCGGCATCATCACGGCCATGGCCGGCAACGACGCCGGCGGCATCTCCACCTACTCCACGGCCGGCGCCACCTTCGGCTTCGGCACGCTGTGGGTCATCCCCATCATGTGCGTGCTGCTCATCGTGGTGGAGATCACCGCGGGGAAGATGGGCGCCGTCACGGGCAAGGGGTTCGCCGCGCTCATCCGCGAGCGCTTCGGCATCCGCCTGACCGCGCTCGCCATGCTGGCGCTGCTCGTGGGCAACGTGGCCACCACGTTCTCCGAGTTCGCGGGCATCGCGAGCGGCATGGAGATGTTCGGCGTGTCGAAGTACGTCTCGGTGCCGGTGGCGGCGTTCGCCGTGTGGCTCCTGGTGGTGGGCGGCTCGTACAAGCGCGTGCAGAACGTGTTCCTGGCGTTGTCGCTCGTGTTCGTCACCTACATCGTGGCGGCGTTCATGGCGCAGCCGAACTGGGAGGAAGCCGCGCTGGCCACGGTGGTCCCGCACCTGCAGGGCCAGGCGAGCTTCATCTCGCTCGTCATCGCCATGGTCGGCACCACCATCGCGCCCTGGATGATGTTCTTCTCGCAGAGCAACGTGGTGGAGAAGGGCCTCACGCCGAAGGACCTGTTCTCGCAGCGCGTCGACGCGGTGTCGGGCACCATCGCAGCGTGCCTGGTGGCGTGGTTCATCATCGTGACCACGGGCGCGGTGCTCTTCCCCGCCGGCATCCAGATCGACAGCGCCGCCGACGCCGCCCGCGCGCTCGCCCCCTTCGCCGGCCAGTACGCCGAGGCGCTGTTCGCCATCGGGCTCGTGGCCGCGTCGTTCCTGGCGGCCTGCGTGCTGCCGCTCACCACGGCGTTCGTGATCTGCGAGGCGTTCGGCTGGGAGGCCGGCGTGTCGTTCAAGTGGAAGGAAGCGCCGCTGTTCAAGAGCATCTTCACGTTCGTGATCGCGTTCTCCGCGCTCGTGGTGCTCATCCCGAACATCAACCTGCTGTCGGTGATGCTCACCGCGCAGTTCGTCAACGGCGTGATCCTGCCGGTGCTGCTGGCGTTCATGGCGATCATCGCCGCCGACAAGCACGTCATGGGCGAGTTCCGCTCGAAGCTGGTGTCGAAGGTGCTGCTGTGGGCCACCGTCGTCGTCGTGGCCGCCCTCACCGTGGCCCTCTTCGTGATGCAGCTTCTGGGGATGGCGTAAGGGGGCGCGAGCAAGAGCTCGCGGGGATAAGCCGCAGGGCGCAGACGTGACGCAGCGCGATCGGACGCGCGCGGCAACAGGACGCGCGCCCTCTCCTATTCAAACAGCTGGTCGAGGGTCATGCCCTCGAAGTAGGCGACGTAGCTCTCGAGCACGCGCTCGTAGGCGCGGCGCACGTCGGGCGCGATCGCGGCGTTCGCGCGCTGGTCGCGACGCATGCGCGTGGAGTCCTTCGCGTCCTCGTCGAGCGCCTCGATCACCTGCAGAAGCGTGATCTCGGAAGGGTCCTTCGCCAGGCGGTAGCCGCCGTTCTTGCCTGGGCGCGCCTCGATGATCCCCGCGTTGCGGAGAAGCTGCGCAAGCTGGATGAGGTAGTCGCGCGGAATGGACATGTCCTGCGCGATGTCGCGCGACGAGCAGGTTCCCCCCTGCGCGGCAAGGTACAGAACGGCGCGCAGCCCGTAGTCTGTCGAGGCCTTGAGTTGCACAGCACCCTCCTAACGTAAGCGTTTGGAAAGACTGTACCTGAGAAGAGCCCCGCAGCCGGCTGCGCGCCGCAGGTGTTTCTAATTTGTAAGCAAGGGCGCAGTTCGCGAACGGTGGGCGCGGAAGCGGGCGGACGCCGCATTCGCGCCCGAGCCCGCCGCCCGCAAGCACCTGCCGCCCGAGCCCGCCGCCCGCAAGCACCCGTCGCCCGCTGCCCGCAAGCGCCCTCTTCGCTTCGCGCTAGTTCGCGGCCGTCTCCGCCTCGAGCTCGCGCTCGTACTCGCGGTCGGTCGCGCCCTTCACGCTCGGCGGCTTCACGTCGAACGGGACGCTCGGCGTCACCAAGCTCACCAGCGGCACCACCGCCAGCGACAGCAGCATGCACAGCGCGCCGCAGTTGATGGGGCTCGCGATGAGCGGCGTGCCCGCGAAGCCCATGCCCATGTTGACGGCCGTGAGGCCCACGCCGATGATGAACGAGCACCACACCGACGCCTTCGAGATGCGCCCGGAGTACAGGCCCCACAGGAAGGGGCCGAGGAACGAGCCGGCCAGCGCGCCCCACGAGTAGCCCATGAGCTGGGCGATGAACACGATGCTCGAGTGGTACTGCAGAAGGGCGATGGCCGCCGACAGCACGATGAACACCACGAGCAGGCCGCGCATGCACACGAGCTGCCTCTTCTCGGACATGTCCTTCACCACGTTGTCCTTGATGAGGTCGATGGTCAGCGTCGAGGACGACGTGAGCACCAGCGACGACAGCGTCGACATGGACGCCGACAGCACGAGCACGATCACCAGGCCGATCAGCACGTCAGGCAGCGTGGAGAGCATGGTGGGGATGATGGAGTCGTAGATGGGCGTGCCGTTGGCGGCGTACTCGATCTGGTCGGCGTACAGGCGCCCGAAGCCGCCGAGGAAGTACGAGCCGCCGGCCACCACGAACGCGAACAGCGTGGAGATGATGGCGCCCTGCTTCACCGCCGGGCCGCTCTTGATGGCGTAGAACTTCTGCACCATCTGCGGCAGGCCCCACGTGCCGAGCGAGGTCAGGATGACCACGCCGATGAGGTTGAACAGGTCGGGCCCGAAGAAGCTGATGAACGCGCCTTGCATGTCGGTTCCCGGCGCCTCGATCTGCGAAAGCGAGATGACCGCCTCGGAGAAGCCGCCGTTGCTCATGATGACCGCCACGATGACCGCCGTGATGCCCAGGAGCATGACGATGCCCTGGATGAAGTCGTTCATGACCGTGGCCATGTAGCCGCCGACCACCACGTACACGCAGGTCACGATGGCCATGCCGATCACGCACACGTCATAGGGCAGGTTGAACGCCATGCCGAACAGACGCGACAGGCCGTTGTACACGCTCGCGGTGTAGGGGATGAGGAACACGAAGATGATGGCCGCGGCCGCGATGCGCAGGGCCTTCGACTGGTAGCGCTTGCCGAAGAACTCCGGCATGGTCTGCGCGCCGAGGCGGTGCGTCATCTCGCGCGTGCGGGGGCCGAGCACCCACCACGCCAGAAGCGAGCCGAGGATCGCGTTGCCGATGCCCGCCCACGTGGCCGCCAGGCCGTACTTGAAGCCGAACTGCCCCGCGTAGCCGACGAACACGACGGCCGAGAAGTAGCTGGTGCCGTATGCGAACGCGCTCATCCACGGGCCGACGTTGCGCCCGCCGAGCACGAACCCGTCCACCGTCGAGGTGGTCTTGCGGCAATACAGGCCCACGCCCACCGCGATCGCGATGAACACGAGGACCAGGAGGATCTTTACTGCCATTGGTTTTCCTTCTTCTTGTGCGCGCCGCGTGGCGGCGCATGGTCGAACAGGTCTTTCTTGGGAAGGCGCACACGACCTCTGCCCCGAAACGAGTGCAAAAAAATAGCACCGGGACAAAACCCGTGTGCTACCAATATCGATAGTATCGCTGGGGGATCTGGGCGCAGGACGACTTCTGAGCGAAGTGCTCGCTCATGATGGCCTGCTCAGCTTCGCCGGTACACTTCTGCGCGAAGTGCTGCGTCATGATGGCGCATCCGTCGACGCTCACAATGCCGGTATGTCCTTTCAGGGAAAACATGTCGTTCACTTTACCACATTAAAGCGCTCCGCGGGAGAAGAAAATGCGAAGCGCTGACGCGCTTCGCATCCCCTGTGTCATCCTGAGCGCAGCGCTCGCAGGGCGCGGAGTCGAAGGACCTGGTCGCAAGTCAAGTGGACATGCGGGCGCGCCGCGCCCGGGAAGGCGACTCCATGTTATATAGGATGACACGAGAGACGACGCTCTCTCTCGGGATGACACAAGGGAGGGCATCGTAGCGAAGGGAGTCATAGAGAACTATTAGAAATCTCGATCTCCGCGTTCTATTGTTTCTGGTTATCTGACAACCTGAAATAAGCAGGGATCTTCTTTCAGGTTGTCGGCAGAGAGGTTGTCGGCTAAGGAGCTCGACATGGGAACCCTTCACGAGGAAATGTGGCTCAGCGAAGGACGCGGGCGGACGCGCGCAGAGCGAGCAGAAGGTGACCGTCGGCACCATCCTCGACGTCCATCGCAAGCTCTGCGAGAACACGCGCATCGAGAAGTTCGGAGGCATGGTAAGAACCACGCAGAACTGGGTCGGGGGAAACGGGTACAACCCCCTCGACGCCGAGTACGTTCCTCCTGCCCCCGCGCACGTCGAAGCCTTGCTGGAGGACATCGCCTGCTTCTGCAACGACGAGACGACCTCCCCCCTCGTGCAGGCAGCTCTCGTGCACGCCCAGTTCGAGACAGTGCACCCCTTCGTCGACGGCAACGGGAGAACGGGACGAGCGCTCATCCACCTGGTGCTTCGCCGGCGCGGACTGACGCCGAACCTCGTTCCTCCCCTGTCGCTCGTCATGGCCACGCAGGCGAGAAGCTACGTCAAGGGCCTCACCGACTATCGCTTCTTGGACGACGAGGACCCCGCCGTCGCGCAGAGCGGCATCAACGAGTGGGTGTCGTTCTTTGCCGGAGCCTGCCTGACCGCCTGCGAGGAGGCCGAGGCTTTCGAAAAGAGCGCCCGAAGGCTGCAAGACGCGTGGAGGGAAAGGCTCGGATCAGTCAGGAAAGGGTCGGCGCTCGACGCGCTCCTTTCCGAGATAGTGGGAATGCCGCTCTTCACCATCGAGACGGCCAGCACCTCCCTGCAACGTGCGTTTAGCGCAACTTCCGCGGCAGTCGAGCGGTGCGTCGAGGCTGGCATTGTGAAGCCCGTGGGGAGCCAAAGGCGAAACCGCGTTTTCGAGGCGCCCGAGGCCATCGACGAGTTCGCCGTGTTCGAGCGGAGGTTGGCGAGTCCTTCAAGTGCGGAGCGCTGACGCGCTTGCTTTTGACGCCATGGGACTTGGATGCTCCCGTATGCGCGGCTCGCTTGCGACCAGATCTTTCGACTCCGCGCCTTTCAGACGCTCCGCCCAGGATGGCATGAGGTGCCTGGCGCTCGTGAACTCAACCGCTTCGCTCAGTGACACGGAGCCTGAGGTGCTCCGCCCGTCGATCGTCGACGACGTTACCGACAACGGTGCTTTTCCATCCACCCCTCAGGTGATCCTGGATGCAAAGAGGCCGTTATCGGCGATTTCCTGGGGAAAGTGGATGCGAAAGCGCCGTTGTCGGTGGTTTTCGGGGCTCGAATCGCCGATAACGAGCGTTTTCCATCCAACTTTCCAGAATGGTGGATGGAAAAGAGGCGTTGTCGGTGTGCAGGATGGAAAGAAGGCGTTGTCGCTCGCTCGGGATGACACGAGGAGGGGAGCCTCGCTCGGGATGACGCGAGGGAGGACATCTTGGCGAAGAGGCGCACGGAAGATACGTGAGGAAGGCGTCTGCTCAAAACGTGAGGAAGGCGCCGGGCTTGGCGCCTTCCTCGCGCTCCTCTCATTCCGCGTTCGACACGATCTTCTTTTAGTAGCGGGAGTCGAAGATTCGCTTGGTCTTCTTCTCTGAGCGCGGGAGCTCGCCCATGGGGACGCCCTTCGCGTCAGGGGTGCAGCCGAGCTTCGCCTTGAAGATCATGGCGAGCTCCTCTTCGCAGCGCGCCTTCTCCTCGCCTTCGAGCGGCGTCTCGAACAGGACCGTGAGCACGTCCTTGCCCGAGATGTTCTCGATCATCACCTGGTACTCGGAGCTGGTGCCGTTGGTGATCTGGATGACCTCCTCCACCTGGGCGGGGAACATGTTGCAGCCCTTGACCTTGAACATGTCGTCGGTGCGGCCCGTCAGCGTGGCGATGCGCGGGTGGCGGCTGCCGCAGGCGCACTCGCCCGGGACGATGTGCGTCAGGTCGTGCGTGCGGTAGCGGATGAGCGGCGCGCCCTCCTTCTGCAGCGTGGTGAGCACGAGCTCGCCCTCCTCGCCGTCAGGCAGGACCTCGCCCGTGTTCGGGTCGACCACCTCGATGTAGACGTAGTCGTCCCAGATGTGCATGCCCGAGTGCTCGTCGCAGCTGATGCCGATGCCGGGGCCGTAGATCTCGGTGAGGCCGTAGATGTCGTAGATCTCGATGCCGAGCTCGTTCTGGATGCGGCTGCGCATCTTCTCGCCCCAGCGCTCGGAGCCGATGACGCCCTTGCGCAGCTTCAGGCGGCTGCGGATGCCGCGCTTCTGGATCTCCTCGGCCAGGAGCAGCGCGTACGAGCTGGTGGCGCCGATGACCGTGGAGCCGAGGTCCTCCATCATCTTGAGCTGCTTGTCGGTGTTGCCGGGGCCCATGGGGATGGCCATGGCGCCGAGGCGCTCGGCGCCGAGCTGGAAGCCGATGCCCGCGGTCCACAGGCCGTAGCCCGGCGTGATCTGGATGCGGTCGGCGTTGGTGACGCCCGCCATCTCGTAGCAGCGCGCGAACTGGATGGCCCAGTCGTCGACGTCCTTCTGGGTGTAGGGGATGATGACCGGCGTGCCCGTGGTGCCCGAGGAGCTGTGGATGCGCACCACCTTCTCGTCCGGCACGGCCTGCAGCCCCAGCGGGTAGGCGGCGCGCAGGTCGTCCTTCTCGGAGAAGGGCAGCTTCTCGAAGTCGGCCTGGGTCTTGATGTCGCCCATGTCGATGCCTTCGAACTTCTTGGCGTAGAAGGGGCTGCGCTCCTTCAAGTTGGCGAGCTGCTTCTTCAGCATGTCGAGCTGCGTGGGAGTCATTTCCATGATGGTCTCTTTCTGTGGAGGCCGCGGCGGACATGGGCGCGCGGCGGCTTGACGAACGGAACGCGGCGGCAACGCGGGACGTGCGCTGGAGCGAGCAGATGCGAAGCCGACCGGAGAAATGCGCGGCGCTTCAAACCCGGCGCACGCCGCGCCGAAGCGCAGCCCGCGGGCTTGAAGCTAAAGCCATCGCCCAGCCAACGCGTTGCGCGCGGCGAGCAGAGAAGAGATGTCGTCCATCAGAAGCATGTTCGCTATTGTACGCTAAAGCACCCGCGACGCAACCGGTCGCGAGTGCTTTTTCGGCAAGAAATTGCTGGGCCCCGCAGCGTGGGACATGGTGCGAGGCGCAGGGGCCAGCGTGGCGCCCGCGGAACTGACGGGGAGGGATGAGGAGCGCATGAAGACCGCGACACCCCACCCCGCTTGCAGCTTACTGCCCGCCTTGGTGCTGCACGATGCGGTAGGCGTTGCCTACTTGAGCTCCGTTATTGTCGTGGCAGGCTATGACCTCCACGAGGCCCTCCTTGCGAAAACGCACGATGGCGCGATCGACGGTCTTCTCGCTGCAGCCGACGGCGTGGGCGATGTCGTTCTTGGTGCATCGCGCCACGCCGTCAAACACCGACAGCTCGGCAATGCGTCCGAGGATTCGCTGCTGGGAGTACGTCAGGCGCTTGGCGCATCCTCCCTCGTTCTTTGGAGCCATGCTACCGCAACCCCCTCCGTCGACGGCAAGCGCCAAGGGCGCTCGTCCCGCGGGTTAGCGCGAAGAGGCCGACCTCCTTGTTATCAACGGCAAACGCCCACGATGCGGAGATGGGGAAGAGGCGGTCGCCCATGCGAGCACAAGGGCCGTTTTTTATTATTGAAGCCCCCCCCCCCCGCAGATTTTTCCGACTTTCCAACAGTTTCATCTCCTTGCTTCCATCCTCTCTATACCTAGCTCCAGTAACTCGCTTTGGGCCAAACCTCGTGCATACTACTGCAAGCAACCGCAGGCGACTCAATGCTTTTGTAAGTGATGTATTTCCTGCGCTAAGCGGGAATTGCGCTTGATTTATTACTGATCCTGTGATTTTTTGTCACCTCTCCCCCAAGCGAACCAACTCAGGACGCTGCCTGGCAGCGAGCTGCGGGAGGGCTTCACCCCTTTTCTGCTGATGCGTGGAAAAGCCATGCTGCGCAACCCCCGCCACACCTCAAGCCTGCGCCCGCAGGCGGGCGGCCAGCACGTTGAACAGCACGCCGCACACGGCGAAGGCGAGCAGGTACACCTTGCCCACGGTCGTGGTGAGCACGGCCAGGATGTCGCCCAGAGCGGGAACGGAAAGCACCATGAGCCCCTGGTAGTTGGCGTACGGCACGCGCTCGAGGTCCACGTCGGCGTTGGCGTCGCCCTTGGTCTCGAGCGCACCCTCCACCACGTTGTTGGAGGTCACGCGATGCACCACCGTGCTGTCCTCGTGGGCGAAGGCGATCACGTCACCCGCGACCGCGTCGACGGGATCACCCGCCGCCACGAACACGGCGCTCCCCACCGGGATGGTCGGCTCCATGGACCCCGACTCGATGCGCATGACCTGGACGCCGGCCGTGCGCGGCAAGACGGCGGGCAGGAGCAGCGCTATCACGCTTATCAGTATGAGAACGCCGGCGCAGTTGCACGCGGCAGCTGCCATGCGGCGGCCGCGCGCCTTCGATGCGGCAGATCGCCTGCCGCTCCCCGTCGTCTCTGCGGACTGCATGCTATCCCTTACGGCCAGAGCCGCGCGACCGCTTGCGCATGACGTAGAAGCGCCATGCCACGACGCCGACGATCACGAGCACCAGGCAGGTGACCGCCATGCCCACCGGCGAGGCGAGGCCCCACAGCACCTGCGACTTCCCTTCGGCAGCGTTCGCAGCAAGCGGAACGGCGTTGTCGTCAATGGAGGCGATCTCTTCGGGCGCGTCGGACAGGGGCACGCCGTCTGAGGGGATGTCGGTCGTGGGAGCCGGGTTCTGCTCGACGGCGTCGTCCTGGCCGCCCTGGCCGGCGGCATCCGTCGCACCTGCTCCGGCGCCCGCCGCGCCCGCGGCGCCAGCCGCACCAGCACCAGCCGCGCCTCCCTCGCCCTCGCCCGCGGCCACAGGCGCATACACGAACGTGAACGCGTTCTTCGACTCATCTTCCGAAAGGGTGCCGCTCAAGTTGTACGCCTGGGGCCGATAGCCCTCGATGTAGCGGTACGCCACCACCGGGCGGTCACCCACGTTGCCCTCGTAGCGCTGCGCGGGCGCAAGCTCGCGCCCGCTCTCGTCCACGTAGGTCACCGTGTAGTACGTGACCGAGCCCTTCATGCCGTAGGCGACCACCAGGTCAACGTCCTCGTCAACGACGAAGGACGACGTGTTCGCCACGGCGAGCGCCGTGTCGTTGTCGCGCCCGGCGAGCTTGATCCCCTTCACGTAGTACTTGCTGTTGTCGGCAACGCGCACCATCTCAGGATGGAAGCTCCACCGCGCGCCTGCGGGGATGTTCGCGTATATCTTGCAGCCCTCGCCATCGACCATGCCCTGGTTGCCGGCGAACACGCGCACCGTGTACGTGTAGTCCGCCTTGCCGCTCGCGGCGCCAGCAACGCCAGCGGCGTCAGCGGCATAGGCGACACCGGGGCACAGCGCCCCGCACAGAGCCAACGCCGCAAGGAGAGCGCCCGCGCAGGCCAGCAGGGTCGTCCAAGCACCCGCCAAGGCGCCCCCGCGCAGACGGCGCGAAGCCGCGCCTGCTCCGTTAACTCGATCAGCTCCGTTAACGCCTCGCATGCTCGCCTTCCTTTCCCGCCGCCTCCTGCTCGCGCCTCCAGTATCGCCCGAGCAGCGCCATCACGAACAGCATCACGCCGACTACGCCCGCAAGGGCCAGAAGCAGGATCATGTTCGTACGATCGCCCGTCTGCGGAAGCATCGATCCCAGAGGACCGCTCGACCCCGGTTGGCCGGGCGACACCGACGGCGAACCGGGCGTTGCCGGCGAGCCGGGCGTCGCCGCCAGCTCCACCGCGAACTTCATCTTGATGTCGGCCAGCGTGTCCTGGTAGGCGTTGTTGTTCGTCTCCCCGTCAAGGGAGACCTGCAGCGTGACCAGGCCCTGCTCGCCCGACTTCAGCGTGTCGAGCATCAGGAAGCCCTCAAGCGAGCTGGTGGCCTCGGAAAGACCCTCGCCCGAGCGGCCCACGGACTCGCCGCCCACCTGGTCGCTGCTGAACAGCGTCTCCTCCTGGCCGGACGGCCCCTTGTACGTGAGCACGTAGCCGTAGCCGCCGCCGTGCGCCACCGACGCGGACGCCTCCAGCGACTTGATGACCTCGTTGGCGAGGTACCAGTCGGTGGCAGATGCGTTGTCGTTCTTGATGGTGACGGCCACGGTGTTGACGTCGCCCGGCTGCATGTCGGACACCGCGTCGGCGAAGACCATGTTCTCGGGCGCGTTGACCATCTTCCCGTCAGACGTGAAGGTCACGCTCCAGTCGGTGCGCCCGTTGTGCTCGACGGCGTGCGCCGCATCCGTCGGCAGGACGGCCGTCGCGAAAGCAGCGCACAGGGCGAACGCCGCCAGGAAGCCCATCGCCGCGCGAGCGCCCTGTCGCGCGCGCACGCCAGCGCACGCGCATGCCGGCACGCCACCGCAAGCTCCCGCGCGAGCGCCCTTCTCTTTCCTCAGTCCCATAGTCAAAGCCTCCTTAGCCCAGGCTCAGCCGGTCGCCCGACACCACCACGTCCGCGCCCCAGGCGCTCTTCGCGGCATCCTGGGCGTTGTGGTCCTGCACCGCCTCCACGCAGGCTTCCACGCAGAAGGTCAGGCCGTCGTAGTCGTACTCAGTGGTGATGACGGTGCCCTCGCCCGTCGTGCTCTCGGTCTGGGTCACGCGGCTGCTCACCGCCTTGTCGATGGTCAGCGAGTCGGCGAACAGCGGCGCCACCTCTCCGGGAGCGAGCAGGCGCGAGCAGTACAGCACCGTGCGCTCGGCGGTCGAGGCTGCCTCGTCCACCAGCCACGCGTCGCCGACGTTCACCAGGTTCAGGTCGATCAGGCTGGGAGAGACGTCCGTGCGCTTGGCGCCCTGCTCGTCCACCCAGCACCGCGTCACGGTCACGCGCACGAACTGGCTGATCGAGCCCGTGTTCTGCACCGTCAGGCGCTCGTCGTAGGCAACGCCGGGCGCGAGGCGGTCGCCGGGCGCGAGCATGTGCTCGAGCAGCCGGCCCTCGGCGCCGCGGTACAGGTAGTCGCCCGTCTCGTCAGGCTCGGCAAACGGCACCTGGTCGGGCAGCTTCGTGCTGGTCTCGTCCCAGTTGTTCTCAGAGAGGTAGTCGCGCCAGGCCACGCGCTCGTCGTTCTCCAGCAGCGTGACGCCGATGTTCTTCATCTCGACGTGGGTCATGTAGTCCTCGGAGAAGTAGGTGAGCGCCGCCTGGGCCGAGCCCACCCCGGAAATGCCGAGCAGCAGCACCGCTGCCACGAACAGCGCCAGGGTCACCTTCTGCTTGGCGAGGACGTCCTTCAAGCGCTCCATCAGCGCTCACCTCCCTCGGATGCGTCGGGCGCGCTTCCGGTCTCAAGCTTCACGGACCAGTCGGCGCGCTCAGGCTCCACCGCGGTGCCGTCGGGCTGGTACTGCGCGGGCGTGGTCTCGTAGATCACCACCACGTTGAACGCATCCCCTGGCTGCGGAGCCACCCCCGCGCCCGCATCCGACGGGAGCACGTCTCGAATCATCAGGTTAAGCGCCGACGTTGCAGTCCCGGGGTCCAAGATCCCGTTGTAGTAGTAATACCCGTCAGCGGCGAGGCTCCAGTTGGTGGCGCCGCCGGGCTCGCTGTACGTAATGGGGTACTTTTCGGGGCCATAGGCTTTCACGCGCACGTACACCGCCTCGTCAGATGCGGCATCGCTCTGCACGGTGACCGACTTCGTCCAGTTCGCGAAGCTCTCCTTCACCGTGGTGGTGTCGCCCAGCTCGAGCGTGTACCCGCCCTTCGCCTGGCAGTACGTGGTGAAGTACGCGCTTGCCGCGCCCACCCCCGCAACCGCGATGCACATGACAGCCACGACGAACAGCGCAGCCACCCCGGCGAAGCGCGCCTTCCCGCAAGCCTGCGCGCACGTCCTCTCATACGATAACGCCTTCACAGCTCCCCCTTCCCGCTAGTCCTCAGACGCCGGAGCGCCATGGCTGTAGGCGGGGGCGAGCTGCCAGCCGCCTTCTTTGCCGCCGTATGTGAAGCTGTTGGTCACCGACCCGCCGTGCACCTTGGTGTTGTCGTTGGTGTTGGCGAAGCTCACCTGCGCCACCTCGTCGGCCGCTATGACCGCCGTTCCCTCAGAGGCGCCCGCCACCTGGTAGGACGCGCCCGAGTACACCTCGCGCACCGTCACGGTGGCGCCCGCCGGTATCTTGTTCTCAATGAGGGCGCTCTTGCTGCCCGGCTGGTCGAACACGAGGGAGACCACGTCGTCGTAGACCTTCTCGCCGCTCGCGTCGACGGCCTGCACGCTGAACACGAACGTGGCCGCGCTGTCGACGCCGGTGCCGTCGGTCTCGAAGCGGTCGAGCGCCTTCACGATCTCAAGCGAGCCCATGCGCGGGCTGACCTGCGGCTTGAGCATGGTGTGGGCGCTGTAGCGCCAGTCGGTCCCGCTGGCGGTGGTGAGCGGCTGCCCTGCGGCCGCCTCGCGCGTGGGCAGCGACACCAGCACCGGCTCGAAGGCGCACTCCTTCAGCGCCGAGTACGCCACCGTGGCCGTCTTGCCGTCTGCCAGCGTGGTGGCGTAGTCATCTGCGGAAAGGCTGGTCCCGTGCGCTACCAGCAGGTACAGGCCGCTGGGGAGCTGCGGGAAGTCAGCCTCGCACGTTGCGCCCTCGCTGCCTGCTGCGATCATGTCGGCACGGGGCGCGCTTGCGAGCGTGGGCTCAGGCGAGCGCAGGTCGGCGAGCGCGGCGGTCAGGGCCGCTTGCGCGAACTGCTGCGAAGCCTGCGTGGCCGCAGTGCTGTCCTTCGACTCCATGGCCTTGTTCAGCGCCGCAACGTCAAGGTTTGCGAAAGGCCCGCCCTCAACCGGCGCGTAGGCATAGGTGTCGTAGCCCTGCACCTGCTCGGCGCGCGCCACCAGGTAGGCGTCCACCTGGATGCCGGCGTCGGAGCCCGTGAAGGATTGGGGATCCTCCAGGGCGGCCGTCACCTTGAGGCTGCTGTCCTTGGACAGGTCGAGGCTGGGCTGCGCCGCAGACGCCAGGCCCGCCGCAACCAGCAGGCACAGCGCGGATGCAGCCGCGGCCGCCAAGCAGGCAAGCCACCTGCCCTTCCACGTGGCGGCAGAAGCGTTACCTCTCATGGTCTTCCCTCCTTGCGTCGGGGTTGTCAGCATCGGGGTTGTCAATGCCCGGGCTGTTAATGTTGGCGTCGCCAACGTCAGGCTCTTCGGCGGGCGCATCAGGCGCGAATGGCTCGTCGGGAGTGGGCGTGCTGTCGGGTGCCTCAGACGCAGCTTCCACATCACGCGCGCGTGTCCCATCAGACGGCGTCAGCCCATCGGGCGCGATCGACACCGCGCGCTGGTCTTCCTCGGTCAGGCGCGCGGGCTTGCGGCGGCTCGCCACCAGAAGGCCCACGAGCGCCAGAAGCAGGATCGGCACGGCCACGGCAGGCGCCATGATGTGGATGGGCACGCGCCGCGCGTCGCTTTCGCCGACCAGGTCGTCGGGAATGCCGTCCACCCGATGCCCGCGCACCAGCATCCGATGCGAGTTCACGCCATAGGGCGTGCAGGTCTGCAGAGTGGCGTACTCGATGTCGTCTTCAGCCATGAGCGCGTCAATCTGCGCCGGCTCCACGATGAGCACCTGGTCAACCTGATAGGCCAGCTCAGTGTCCAAGACGGTGATAGTGAAGTAATCGCCTTCGTGAACCTCGTCCAAGTAGGTGAACAGCACCGCCGAGGGAAGCCCGCGATGGGCGGATATCACCGGATGCGTGCCCACGTCTCCCGTGGGAAGGTGCGACCCCTCCAGATGGCCAGCCGCCGTTTGCAGCGTGCCCTCGTCAGTGCCGTGATAGATGGGCAGGTGAACGTCGATCTTGTCGACGGTCACGTACCCGATGAGCCCGTCGCCCGTCACGTTGAGGGCCTGCTCATACTCGTCGTTGATGCTGGGAGCCCCGCCGAAGCGCTCGGACAGCGTGTCGAGGTGCGCGTTGTAGTCCCGCGCCTGGGAGAAGAATGTCGCCTTCTCTTCTTCGCTCATGGCGGCCACGGCCTCTTGATAGGCAGCGATGGCGCGCGTGGCATGCATCGAGTTCCACCAGTCGCTCACCGCCGGATAGCAGAAGATGCCGATGCCCGCGATGAGCACGAGCGCGATGATGACGCTAGAAGGCGATACGCGTCGCTTCTTCTTGGGGGGCTTGGCGTCAGGGGCGGAATCAGGTGCAGCAGAAACCGCACCGTCAGAAGCAGGCTCAGATTCAGGTGCCTTGGCATCGGAAGCCGAAGCGTCGGCAGGCGCAGACGCGCCTTGACTGCCAGCATCGGAAGCCGAGGCAGACGCCGACGCGCCCTGCGCATCAGGCGCAGAAGCAGATGCAGGCGCGTCTTTGCTGTCAGCGGGTATGTTCTTGCGCTTGAACACCGTGTGAAAGCTGCTCCTTGCGAAACGATGGTGGTCAGTATGCGTAATATAAGGTTGGTTGATTTGGCCAGGAAGAAGTTCCCGTTGCTCGCCGCGCGCCAGCGCGAAGGCATCAACCGGCGCGGCAAGACGGGAGCGGCAGGCCCGCTCCCGTCCATAGCTTGCGGAGGAACCGCAAAGAGGGAGGTGCTACGCCGTATGCTTAGCAGAACGACGCTTGATGATGAAGGCAGCCAGAGCGCCCACAATCAGAATCCCGCCACCCACGTAGAAGAGCGTGGTGCCGATACCACCAGTGTTGGGGAGGAGGCCGCCACTATGATTGACGATCGGCTTCACCGGATGAAGGCTGCCGTCGACCTCAGCATGATTCGCTACCTGACCGTTAATATTGATCATAGGCGTCTCCGTAAGCGGATTGTAGCCATCAGGCGCCTGGGTCTCTTTCAGGTAGTAGGTGCCATTGGCGAGACCGCTGATGTACGTAAAGCCCTCAGCGTCCGTAGTAAACTTATCCGCATCTTCCACAGTATCGACCCACGTCACCGTCGGCCTACCATCTACCGAAGCAATCTTGTAATACTGCGCCGAAGTGTCATCGCCGTTCATAAGGACAAAGGTTGCGCCCTTAAGAGGCTGGCCGCTCTCGTCGTCCTTATCAATCTTGATCTGCGCGGTGAACACGTCCACCTTTCTGTCGATTTCCTTCGGATTAGATACGGCATTAGGATCGTGCGTGAAGCTGAGGTGTGCATTATTCGTCTCAACGCCCACCAAGGCGCTCTCGTTTACCACCGCGGAGTACACAATGTAAATCGGCTCGCCGACATAGTTTTGGAGCTTTTCGATTTTGACATTAACCTCGAAGCCAGTCTTTGCTATGCCTTCCCCTACTGGAGTCGCAGTGTAGGTATACTGATCGCCCTGCGTGAGCATCAGTACAGGATTAGTGACGCTCGACTTATCAGCCGCAACAGTACCTCCAACATAAACTGTAACCGAACCTTGGAAAGTCAAGCCGTCAGACATCGTGTCCGTAACTTTGTACTGGTAGGTGTCAGGCTCAAAACCGGTAGAATCCTGGACTTTACCCTCGATCACATAATTCACTGTATCGCCAATATTAACGGTAGTCTTGTTGGCGGCCTTCTCAAACTTCGTGTCGTTCTTGTCATGGATGGTAACCGTGGGATTGGTAGTGGTCAGATTGCACAATGCGCCACTATCGGTGCTAACAAGATAATAGCCCAGAGGCAATTCGTCAACAGCAACGGTATCGGTGTCGGCAACGGCTTCCAGCGATTGGCCGCCTCCTTTATTCTCCACATGAGTTTTCATTTTCTCAGCAAAATCAGGTGCGGAGAAAGCATCGGTAAAGGTTACGACGTAGACACCAGGATCGTTCGTGGAGGGCGTTAACGTGATGCCTTCGCCAGTGTAGGCGTTATTTACAGCGCCATCATACTTTCCCGTTTCGTCGTTATATTCCTTGCCCATGTAACCCATAACTTCGCCGAACCATGAGTTTTGGCCGTCGCTATCGATAGTGTAAGAGTAATCATCCCCGCTGTAGCTCACATCGAAGATCTTAAACGCTGTATAGGTTTTGCCAGCCACCGGGTTGTCAACCGTGATGGTGCCTATCGCGTCTGTCGAATTGGCGCCCAACGCCACAGCCGGCACCAACAGCGCCACCATGAGCACGGCTACTGCTATGCTCGTTAGTTTTCTTAGTGCGGATTTCATCTCTTTCCCTTCAATCGTAGTTCGGCGCCAAAGCGCCCTTCCTGCCGCTTACGCGGCTTGCCTCACCTTAGGGCGGTGCCCCCTTTCTCTCGTTCTCTATAGCTCCTCCTTCCGCCTTAATCTCTCATGTCGCATCTATCTCTCACCAAGGCATTTCGCCTGGTAAATTGCCTTCATTCCATGCGCACCACGTGGGGTGCTCACCGCAGCCTTCGCGCTCCGCACAGGGCAGACACCACTCGGTCCCTTCGCCTAGCTCACCGGGCCGAAGCGGTTCAGCGGCCAGACGCGGAGCGCAAGCTTGCCTACCATGTCGTCGGGCGACACGCACCCGATCTGGCTGCTGCGGCTGTCCACGCTCGTCTGGCGATGGTCGCCCATTACGAAGTGCTTGCCGTCGGGCACCTGGAACGGCAGCTTGATGTCGCACGTTCCGAGCGCCTTGTCGGTCACGTAGGGCTCGTCCAGCTCCTCCCCGTTCACCGACACGTTGCCGTCCTTGTCAATGTCCACCCAGTCGCCCGGACCCGCGATCACGCGCTTCACCAGCACGTTGTTGTTGTGGTAAAACGCCACCACATCGCCCTGCTGCAGGTCGCCCACGCCCAGCGTCATCACCACGTCGCCGTCTTCCAGCGTGTCGGTCATAGACGAGCCGCTGATCACCAGCGTGGGCAGCATCAGCACCGCCGCGAGCACCGCCACCGCCGCCACCACCACCAGGCCCAGGATCGTGCTGGTCGTGATGCGGCGCTTGGTTTGCCGGCGTCGCTCGCGCTCGAGCTCGGCTTTCACCGATTCGGTGTTCACGAACACCGCCTGGCACGTGATCTCGGCCGGGGTCACCGCCTGTCCGTCATCGCTCACGCATCAGCCGCCTTCGGGTTGTTACCCGCTCGGCTTTCATCGGCGGACGGAGCGGACGATGGTGCGCCCTGGTCCTGGCTGTTGCCAGGTGCTTCCGCGGGGGCTTCCGCTTCGTGGTCGCTGCTGGCCATGGCCCACGCTGTTGAGCCCCGCCCGCTTTCGGACGAGGTGGCTGCCGTCGCACGGGCAGGCTGGCCGTCGAGATCCCCGCACACCTCCTGCAAACTGGCGATATACCAGTCCGCCGTGGCGTTGAACGCCTCGAGCGCGCTGCGCACGCCCTTGGCCGCGTTCGCGATGATCCGCGCGTGCCTTTGCTCTTCTTCCTTCGACACCTCCAGTTCATCCAGTCGCGCCTGCATCAGCGCGATGCGCTTGTCCTTATCGTCAAGGCGCCCTTTCAGGCGCTCGATTTGCTCGTCCTTGGCGTCGAGCTTCTCGCGCAGCCGCGCGTTGAGGCTGGTGCAGCGCTCGAACTCGTCTGCGACGTCGCGCAGGTAGTCCTGCAGGCGCTCGGCGTCCTTGCTTTGCGTCAGCAGCAGCTGCAGCAGGTCCTCGCGGCTCAGCCGCGAGAGGTCGCGCGACTTCGTGACGATGACGTTCTCCAGGGAGGGGGCGCTCATGGCCTGTTCGGTTGCTGGGCCGACCGGTTGGGTGGAGAGCTGGTTGGCCGGCTGGCCAGCGAGCTGATCGGCGTCCGACCATTCGGCCTGCGGCTGCGCCTCAGCCGCTAGCGCATCGGTCGGCTGCGCCTCGACCACTGACGCGTCGCTCACTTGAGCCTCTGTCACAGGGAGGACGGTTGAGGACTCCTCATCAGTCGGCTGCGACTCGATCTTTTGCGCATCGTCTACTTGCGCGTCAGACGCTGGCGCATCGTCCGTCTGAACGTCGGCTGTCTGCACGCCAGTCTCTCCAGCAGCAGGTGAATTGACTTCCGTCAGCCGCAGTGCAACCTCTTGCGATTCATCTGCTTCCTCTCCGGTCGCTCGGGTATCGGTCGGTTTATGCTCAGCCACTTGCTCTTCAACCGTCTGCTGTTCAACTATTTGTGCGTTAACTGCTTGCAGTTCAGCCGCCGACGAGTTAATCGTTTGCACATAGTCCACCTCAGCCTCAAACGACCGCTGCTCAACCGCTTTGGCCGTTTTTCGCTTTCTGTCGAACAAACCCATGAGTTCCTCACCTCCGTTCCCTGTCTCCTGCGCTTTTACCTGCGTTTTTGCCGAAATCGGCATGGCTATCGCCAGCACTCGAGCTTCGAGTGCATACGTTTGTATGCTTTTTCATTGGGTTCGCGCTAGATGCGCACGCTTCGTCGTCGCTTCGCCGCCAGTCCCACGCCCGCGCAAGTCACCAGCAGTGCTCCTGCACCGAGTAAGGTACCTACGCCCCTACCGCCAGTCTCGGGCAGCCTATAGGGAGCCTGAACAACGGGGTGATTGTAGGGCATTGCCTGCGATCCATTATCATCATCATAGGTTGCTTGAGCCGCAACATTCGAGCGGAAACCATGCTTGCCTTCACTTGTACTATTGCCAGGATAATTTGTTCCAACTTGACCTATTCCCGTATCACCCTCGGGATAGCCATGATCGTTATACTCATTTCGCGCCTTGTCACTAGCCTTCACGTTAAATGAAAGCGTGTACTTGCAGCCCGGTTGCATCTGGTAGCCAAAGTCAAATATGGCAGTTATCTTTTTCGTATCCTCGTTGTTGTTATCCTTTACGTCCAGAACCTTGACATTTGTCACGATCAAATTTTTCCCTTTATCCAAAAACTCAGTCGCTTCGTCTTTTGGCCAAAGAATACTGATATTGCCACTCGAATCTGTCTTAGTTACCTTAAAGTCCGCTTGATCGTGGAGCTTCACGTACCCACTTAAAGTATCCTCAATCTTCAGATTATCCACATTGAAGCATTGCATGCTCTCGCGCAGAGCATCCCTTACTTCCTGCGTGCTACCAGCCTGGATATACCTGCCATTGCCATTCTTCATTTTTGTCAAGATCTCGGTGTCGAAGGGGTGATTGAAAACGCTCCTCCAAAAATCGAGCAACACATCAAGGATAGCTAAACCCGTAGAGGGTTCTTCTATAGATCCTCCTTCGGGAACAATACCAATGGTGTAGACATCAACCTTCTCGTTATCAAACTCTGTCAAGAATCGATACTTGAAGTATTGCTCTGTTTCTTTTACGCATTTTTCGGTATTGCTTGTATCTCTTTCCCAACCACTTCCCTTGCGCACATCTTCACCGTCCGGGCCCTTTCCTACCCAATACGTCGGAACACCATCGGAAATGAAGACCATCGCCTTCTTATTGTTTGAGACGCTCTTGTCGAGCAACTGATCCGCTTGCCAAAGACCAGCGCAGTAGTTAGTGCTCGGCCAATCACCCTTTTCATACTCGCTCTCACCGTCCGCTTCCACAGGCACAAATTCACACGCAGCAGTGCCCTTCATCCAGTCGTGAAGAACCTTCGAGTCTTTTTTCCAATCTGGATCCTGCCGACTTTCAAATCGCCCATTGAAGCCCACGACAGCAACCTGGTTATCCTTGTTCATCTTCAGGAACTGGTAGATGAGACCCTTTTCCTTATTGGTAGAGAAGCCACTTTGCTCGGTCGTGCCGTTCAGAACTTCGCTGACCGCCTCGTACCTTCTCACATTGCCCGGCATATCAGGTGCTTGCATGCTCCAGGATTCATCTACCACAATCACCAGGTCAATGGGCTCTACTCTGGTTTTAGCGGCTGCGTCCAGATAGAGACGGTAGAGGTCAGTGTTGTCGGCCGCCGTAGTTTCCAGGTCCGTATCGGGGTTTTTGACGCCGTCACGGAATGCATCTATTGTCTTATGAGCCTCGATCGCCGCAGTGTCGGGTTCAGGATTATAGGAAGGATTATCGGGGCTCGTTCTGTCAGGAACCTGCACAACGGGATGGGCGTATTGTGCTTCGCGATCCGTATAGGTCGCCTTATAGGTCGCCTTATAGGTCACTTTTGCCGAAACATTAGAATGGAAACCTGGCAAGCCGGAACTTGTCTTACTGTTTTCGTCTTCAACGTAGTCCGTATTCGCATCGCCTACGACAGTACCATATCCTCCATTGTTTCTTTTGTATTCAGTTTTAGCATCTTCGGTGGTTTGCACATTGAAAGACAGGGTGATGATGCTACCGGCATCCAAAGGCTTCTCGTCAAAGGTGGCGATTATGGTTTTTCCGTCGCACACGACAGATTCCAATGGACTTGCGAACTCAGTAGCGCCAGCGTGGCTATTCATGTTGTCGGTAAAAGAATTGGCATCTTTCGTCCTGCGACTATAAAGCGCGGCTACTTCCCCATTGGCTTTTTTCAAGGTTATTTTGCAGTCTAGCGCACCATAGAAATCAACATACTTGCTCAGGGTATCCTGAATCACAAGGTCGGTGCACGTCGCTCCTTCTATGAGCTCCCCCAGAAAGGTTTGTACCTGACCCTTATTCTCAGCAATATAGCACTTTCCCTTACTTTGTTCCGCCATCCAATCCAAGCGCCCATTAGCTGCCGCTTCGTTGGCTACACTAAAGGTGTTGACAATAATGTCAGGACGGCCATCTAAAAACTCTTTATAGCTATCGCGAGTTTGGTCATCAACGTCCTTAGAAGTGTTCTTGCCGTCTCCGTTTTTACTCCATATGCCAGCGTTGTTCTTAACAAGAGAATAGGTGGGGGAGCCGTCGGATATGAAAAGAACAACCCTTCTGTTCTTTTGGCTCGCATCCAAGTTCTTTTCGCTCTCATCTAGGCTCTTCAGCATGTCCTCTGCTTGCGAAAAACCCGCGCAATAATTTGTAGCAGCCCCCTCTATGGCCCTGACGTTCGCTGCATTGTTGTATTCATGCGTCCATGACAGGATGTTTTTTGCGTCTCCGTTGTATTCGTATTTCTTGTCGCCAGAAATTGAATTTCCGAAAAAGCCCACTATCGCTACTTTATTGGCATTATTTGCCGCGAGAAACTTACGAACAAGGCCCTTATCTAGATTGTTGTAGGTGTATTTACCATAATTTTGATTGTCTGCTTGTCGCGGTCCGTTCAGCGCTTTATCGATCAAATCCTCACGCGAGGGATTATATACGTCGTCAGGTTGCGTAGCATAACCATCTATCCGGTTTTTCATGCTCTCGGACTGATCAACTACTATCAGCAAATTGGTAGGGGTTTTAGCTGAGTTCACTACCGCATCGAGATAGAGGCGATATAGATCGTCTCCCTTTTCGCTTGTGTCATTCAGATTCGTTGATACCTGATGCTCTCCATTTCCAAGATGATCAATCACCTTGTGCTGGGTGACGTCAGGCGCGGGACGAGAACTTGATGACTCGCTGGGGTTCTCCGACGACGAAGACGGGTTCTGTTCCGCCCCCGTCGCGGTTGCCAGGTAGAAGTACTCGTTCGCGTTTCCCCTCGGCGGAGTACAGCTAGAGTAGCTATCCTGCTGTTGCTTAACTGCATAGCTATAGCTATAGTGCTCATAGACCAGCCGAACCTGATCCTCGTGCCTGGGCCCTCCTGCCTCGACTTTGATACTCTGCTTGCTACCACTCAATGTTAGCCCGTTATAACCAATGTTGAGGTATTCTTCAACGCCATTCTTTTTTGCGTAGATATAGTAATTGCTACTATTATTTGGATCCTCTCTGAAAAACCACGCCGCACAATCGGTGTTTACTGGTTCCGACGAAACATGCACGCCGCTCTCATCCGAGACATAGCTTACCGACGCACCCTCTAATTCTTTACCGTTTTCAGTTTGTTGGGGCAGCATCGCAACTGAAGACCCATTAGAGCTGATCAGCGCGAATGGCCCGTTGCTTAGATCCACCGCCTGCGTGGTAGCACCCAACGCAAACGTCTGCACTGTCATGACGTCGGAGAAGCTGTTCAGAGTAAAGCTCACATCCTGGCCGTTGTCGTTGGTGATGGTTTCCGGCTCTATCGTTTCGGGCTCGGCGCCAAAGTGGATAACCTGGTAGCTTGACTCCCCTTGCTGCCCAGTGTAGGTGATGGTCACCTCAACTGGCGCGGCGGGTTCAACCTCTTGGTCGCCCGCATAGAGGCCCACATCGAACAGACGAATGCTGGCAGTGAGGTCATCTTCCCAACCGTAGAGTTCAGCGGCTTCCGCATAGCGCTGCTGATAGCGCTCGGAATCCTTCGCGTACTCACTGGCCCGCAGCTCAACTCCTTCGGGCAGCTGCGCCTCAGGGCCGTAGATTGCCTTCACGGTATAGCCTTCGCCCTCGAAGGTTTGGATAATTTGGTTATCGTTTTGGCCTTGGGTTTCGCTTGCAGCAGCCAGGCGAGCAGCGTCCATGAGGTCTTGCAGCGCTTGCTTGCTTTCCGGAACTTCCGCATAGCCTAAGATGCGCTTGTCGGCGCGATCGTAGTCGACGCGCTGCACCTTGTCTTCGATATCACCCTGGATCACGCGGATGCGCGCGGGGTTGCCCTTGTCGTCGGCAGGCAGCACTTCTTCCACGATGCCCACGCTGCTGGCCAGGGCCAATACGTCGGCATAGGCATCTTCAACCTGCACTTGTGCCGCTTGCTCATCCTGCGTGGCAGCTTCCGCACCCTGCGTCGCTGCAGCGTCGGCCTGCACCTGTGCCAGGACCTCCGCGGCTTGCGTGCGCGCGGTTGCCACCTTTTCCGCATCTTCTTCCTTAGCGAAGAACACCACATCGCCCGGCTTGGGCTCATACCCGCTTTCTACGGGGTGATACAGCCCATATTCCGGGCTCTGCAGCGCTTGCGTCCATTCGGGGCATGTCATCTCGACCGGATAATCGGTCGCACCAGCGTAATGCAGGCAGAAGGCCGCGAACGGCACGCTCCAATCAGCATAGGGGGTGCCGGCCCACGCGCCGTAGCGGGTGTAGCCCTTCTGTTCGCCTTTCTCGTTTGCGGTGCGGTTTTCCTGGCTTTCGGCGTAGTCAAGCTGCGACTGCGCGACGGCCACCACGTCTTTCGACCAGCTTCCGCTCAGGTTGGTGGGCAGGGTTGCCTCCCACTGCTCCTGTGTTTCGACGCTGGCTTCCGCATCGCCATAGCAGCTTTCGCTGTGAGCATGCTCGGGAGTGGTGCAGGTGAGGGTTTTCTCGTAGCACGCGTCGGTATGGGTGTGGCCTGGGGTTTCGGGCTTTTCACAGACGAGGGTCTGCGTGGACTGGGCGGGCTGGGCCGCCGTTCCCTGCGCAGCTCCGGAGGTTGCCGCGGATGTCTGCGAGGCTTCGGAGGCTCCTTTGGACGCAGGCGTCATCGAGGACGCCTGCACGGCGCTTGAGGTCGCCGCGTCTGTGGCCGCCGACGCGGGTGCCTGCGATTGAGGCTGCGGCTGCGACACTGCGTAGCAGCCGTTCGCTATCGAGTGCGTGTGGGCTTCCAGCTCTTCCTGCCCGCACTTCAGCGTCTTCGTGTAGCAGGTGTCGGCGTGGGCGTGCTCGACGAACCCGCAAGTGGGGTCCCCCGTCATGGCAATGCCCGTGTTCTTCAGCGCCCAGAACACGCCCAAAACGACAAAGACCGCAGCGAACACCGCCACGGTAAGCGCGATTCTCTGCAGTTTTCTATTTTCGCGAGCAGCTTCCAGATAAGCCCGCATAACACCCAACCACCTTCGTACTCCGTGCCAGCGCACCTGCGACCATGGAGTACAGATGCACTTGCGCGCCGTCTCACATGCGCAACGCGGCTTGGCCCGCCACGAAACGCTGCTTGACCAGCATTTCCAGTGTTATCAGCACAGATGATTGTAAATTAGACGTTACTCTAAGTCCACATGTGGGGAGTAATTGTACCCCCTCCCCCATTATGGGGATTATTTTGTCACCCCTCCCCCAGAAGTTGGAGCGAAGACCCGGAATGGAGACGCGGCTGAGGGCGCGAGGGACGGAGGATGCGGGCGGATGGAGGGGCGAGAGGATGGAAGGCAGGGACCAGATCCTTCGACTCCGCGCCCTGCGGGCGCTCCGCTCAGGATGGCATGAGGGAGATTGCTCGCCCGGGGCGGTAGAGGGCGACTTGCTTGCCTGGGGCGACATAGGGGTCGTTCACTCAGCATGACGTAGGGGGGCTGACCGTATTCCCGCCGCGTTTTGCGCGTGCTAGAATCGCTCGTGTACCAGCAAAGTCCGCGCGGGCGGCGCTTCCGAGAAAGGAGCGTTGCCATGGTGAAGATTCTTTATGCCGCTGCTGCGGTCGCCACAATAGCAAACTTCCTCTTGGAAGTTTGGCGAGAAATTAGAACCACGCGAACGGATGACGAAGGGAGAAAGGTGCGGGGCCAGGGCTAACTGACCCCGCCATTTCAACAGAACCTGCGCCGCCCGTGCCCCCTTTAGGCTAGACGGGCTTTGCTGGTACATCTCTATTATAGCAGCGCTGAGCCCCCGTGGGAATGCGTCGCGGCCCTGTCTTTTTCGTGCATTGCCTTCGCTGACGAGAGCGAGGTGAGCAAAACTAGGGCCAATCCCAGCAGGATCGGCCCTTGCAAAACCTCTTCGGTTTTTTCACGTGCAATTATGCTCGCAAGCTCAGCTCATCTTGCCAACGACGTTCGCCAGAAACGGCAGGTCTTTCGCATAGCTGTTGTTTACACGTTTACATTTCTGATATACACTGCCGACAGGTGGAAAGGAGGGCGCATGGCGAGCAGGACGTTTTCGAGTCGCGTCGAGGAGGACAAGCTGCGCTTTGCCGACTCCGTCGCGCGGCGCGAGCACGGCATGTCCTTCGGGCAATACTGCGGGACGCTGGTGGTGGACTACATCTGCGAGACGGGCGAGCTGCCGCCCACGCCGCGCGCGCCGAAGCCTCGGCGGGGAATCGAGACCATGAAGGCGCTCACCGCCAAGCATGGCGAGAGCGAGGTGAGCCGCATGAGCGATGCCCAGATCAAGGAGCTGCTGGCGGCGCGCTATGAGTGACAAGCTCCTCATAGACACGAACGTCATGCTCGACCTGGCCATGGCGCGCCAC
Source organism: Adlercreutzia sp. ZJ242 (assembly GCF_011038995.1). NCBI lineage: Bacteria > Bacillati > Actinomycetota > Coriobacteriia > Eggerthellales > Eggerthellaceae > Adlercreutzia > Adlercreutzia sp. ZJ242. Next base: position 22,962 of record NZ_JAAKEE010000006.1, on the reverse strand, counting down.
CCCAACTTCGACGCAGCCGCCGCCATCGCCGAGGCCGTCGCCGACTACGAGGTGTCCGCCTGCGTGTGCGCCACCTCGCTCAAGGACCTCTACTACGTCCTCACGAGGCACATGGGGGAGGCCGATGCGCGCCTCTACGTCCAAGCCGTCATGGAGGACTTCGAGGTGTGCCCCGTTGACCTGGTGACATGCCAGACCGCCATCACCTCGAACGAGCCCGACTTCGAGGACGGCATCGTGCGCGCTTGCGCCGAGGCCGCCCAGGTCGACTTCGTCATCTCGCGCGACGAGAAGGCGTTCGCCCGCTCCCGCATCAAGCGCCTCAGCGCCCAGGAGTACGTGGAGCATTTCCTCTAGGCTGGCAGCCTGTTGCCACGTCCGCTCCCCTCTCTGACCTCTGACCATCCCGAGCTCTCGCGTGGTGTTCTGCGTCGGCAGCGCGCTTGGTAGCGTGCAAGGAGGGGGTGGGTTGAATTATTAACGCAGTGGGGTGCTAACAATTGCAACCAACCCGCGCAAAAAGGGTTGCAGGGCCTTGCTGGTCTCTTTTATCTACGTATGCTACGCATGTTAAAATACGGATCAAAGTCAGCGAGAAACGGGGTTTCAATGGTAGCCGTGATAGAAGGAAAAGTTGCGTTCGGGCGTGACCAGGTGGTCACCTCTACGCAAGCGAGCAAGAACTTCGGGGAGATGCGCCGCCGCGCCAAGAGCTCGCCACTGTTCGTCTCTGATCGAAACGACGGGATCGACACGGTGATCGTCGGCTTCGACGATTTCGAGCGGATGGCAGTTGAGCTCGAGCGCCTGCGGGAGGAGCGCCTTTACGCCATCGCAGCGATGAGACTGGCAGAGGGCGACGCCGACCCAGATCACAGGGGGATACCCGTCGAAGAGGTCATCGGGGACGATGAGTTCGCAAAGCTGGTTGAAGACGAAGTCACCGACCCCATCCCCGACTCGGAGCTCTTCGCATGACGAGCGCGCGCTTCAAAGTCGAGTTCTTCAACGGGGCAGCCCGCAAAGAGTACCTTGCGCTGGACGGATCGGCGCGCGCGATGGTCGACAAGGGGATTGCCCGCCTCGCCCTGCGCGCCGATGAGATCGGAAAGCCGCTGGCCGGCAAGCTCGCGGGCTGCAAGGAGCTGAAGCTTCGAGCCAGCGGCATCCGCATCGTGTTCAGGCTGCGCGAAGGCCGCGTCGAGGTAGTCCAGATCATCGTCATCGACCAGAGGGACAAGGGCAAGGTGTTCACGAAAGCGTCCCGGAGGCTCGAGCGCGATTCAGAAGATGGTTCAGAAGGTGGGCGCCCTTAAGAGCAAACGCTTCACGCCTTAGGACTAGCGAGCAGTGAGGGTCGTGCGGGCCTAGCCCACGGCTTGCAGGGTCTTGTCCACGGCTTGCAGGTTCATCTCCACGAAGCGCGGCTTCACGCAGGCGGCGAGCGCGCCTTTCAGCTCCTCGACCGTGACGGGGATGTGGTCCTGCGCGATGGCGCAGGTCAGAAGCACGGTGTTGAGCGCCTTGCGATTGCCCGCCTGCTCCGTGAGGGCTGCGTCGTCAACGGGCACGAGCACCTGGCGCGCGCCGAGGGCGCCTTTGATGCCGCGCAGCACGTCCGCCGCTCGATAGGGCTCCTTCGACAGCGCCGCCGTCACCGGCTGCACCGGCGTGGTGGCCGTGACCAGCACGCCGTCAGGCGCGAGGAAGGGCAGCACGCGGGCCGCCTCGCCGGGCTCGAACGCGATCACGAGGTCGGCCGTGCCGCGCGTGAGCAGCGGCGCATGCACCTGCTCGCCGTCGCTGCCCATGCGCACGTGCGAGATCACGCTGCCGCCGCGTTGCGCCATGCCGATCGTCTCGGCCGTGCGCACCTGCCAGCCCTTGCTCTGCGCCGCCTGCGCGAGCACCTTGGCGGCGAGCACCGTGCCCTGGCCGCCCACGCCCGTCAGCAACACGTTGATCATCGGGCGCCTCCTTCCGCTACCGCGCTTGGCGCGCCCTGCGATCCTGCCGATGCCTTCGCGCCTTCCGCTGCCGCCAGCTCCTTCGCACCATCCGTTGCCGCCAGATCCTTCGCACTCTCCGCTGCCGTCAGCTCCTTCGCGCCTTCCGTTGTCGCCGGCGCCTTCGCGCCTTCCGTTATCGCTGGCGCCGCTTCCTCATTCGCCCCGTTCGCCGCCGCTACCGTGATCGCCTCGAAGGGGCACACCTGCGTGCACAGCGCACAGCCGTTGCAGAGGCTCGCGTCCACGAACGCCTGGCCGCGGCCCTTGCTGCGCGGGCCCTGCGCGTCGGCGTCGAACCCGATGCCCGGGCAGCCGATCTCGGTGATGCACTTCTTGCAGCCCGTGCACGCATCGGCGCTGATGAGCACCGCAGGCTCGGGCTTCTTCAGTTGGATGCACGGCGAGCGGAAGATGACGGCCGACGGCCCCTCGAAGTCGATGGCCTCGCGCGCCGCGCCGAGCGACTCCTCCAAGTTCAGCGGGTCGGCGAACGTGATGCGCTCCACGCCCATGGCCCGCAGCATGCCCTCGATGCTCACCGGCTTGCGCTTGGGGCCCATGAGCGTGACGCCCGTGCCGGGGTGCGGCTGCGAGCCGGTCATGGCCGTGGTGGCGTTGTCGAGCACCGCCACCGTGATGTCGTGGCCGTTGTACACCGCGTTCACGATGCCCGTGAGCCCGCTCGCGAAGAACGTGGAGTCGCCCACGAACGCCACCTGCTTCTTGTGCGGCTCGGCCACGGCGAAGCCCTGCGCCATGGTGATTCCCGCGCCCATGCACAGGCAGGTGTCCACGGCGTCGAGCGGCTTGGCGTTGCCGAGCGTGTAGCAGCCGATGTCGCCGCACAGCACCGCGTCGCGCTTGCCGAGCGCGCGCTTCACCGCGTAGAAGCTGCCGCGATGCGGGCAGCCCGCGCACAGCACGGGCGGGCGCACCGGCAGCGGCCCCTCGTAGCGCGCGGATGCGACCTCCGCGCACGCCTTCTCGACCAAAGGCGCGAGAAATGCGCGTTCTGATACCGCGCGTGTGCCGTTTTCTCCTTCCGAAGCGGAAGACGCGTCCTCGCCCAAATTCTGACCTGCGGTTTTGCTGAGCGTCGTGTCCGTCGCGACGCCGCTGCGCGCCTCTCCGGTATCAGATCGCGTGTTTCTCGCGCCTTTGGTCGAGAAGGCGTGCACGTCGAAGAAGCGCGCGATGCGCAGGGCGATGTCCTCGGTGGTGTTCTCGCCGCGGTCGCGCGCGTCGCCCGTGAGCTTGCCGAGCACGCGCACCGACAGCCGGCGCGCACCCGCGAGCCTGAGCAGCTCGTCCTCGAGCACGTAGTCGAGTTCCTCGAGCACGAGCACGGCGTCAAGCCCCTCGGCGAAGCGCGCCACGGCATCAGCCGGGAAGGGGTAGGGCGTGCCCACCTGCATGAAGCGGTACGCGGGGACGGCCGCGCCGACGGCGCGCGCCTCGCGCTCGATGATCGCGAGCGCCTCGCGCGCGTACGCCGCCGACACGCCACCCGCGAGGATGCCGAGCCGCGGAGCAGGGGCGGGGGCGGGGGCGGGGGCCGCAGGTGAGTCGCTGGCGGGCTCAGCGACAGAAGCGGGAGCCTGCGAGCCGCTGGCGGCCGCAACCTCAATCTCGGCCACGCCGGCGGCAGCGCTCACGCTGCCCCCCTCGACCACGACGTTGAACGCCGCGAACGCCGGATCCTCCGCGAAGTCGCGGGCGATCTCGCACAAGCGCTCGTTGATCTCGCCGTGCGCCTCGAAGCTGCGTCGCGGGAAGATGACCCACTTCGGGTCCTTCGCAAAGCCGTCCTCGGGGACGGGGCGCGCCTCGGTCTCGTCGGCCACGTCGAAGAACGTCGACGCATGGCAGATGCGCGTGGTGGGGCGCACGATCACCGGCGTGTGGTAGCGCTCGGACAGCTCGAAGGCCGCCTTCATCATGGCGAAGCCCTCGTCGGGCGTGGAGGGATCGAGCACCGGCACCTTCGCGAAGGCGGCGAAGCGGCGCGTGTCCTGCTCGGTCTGCGAGGAGATGGGGCCGGGGTCGTCGGCCACGAACAGCACCGTGCCGCCGCGCACGCCCACGTAGTTGAGCGACATAAGCGCGTCGCTCGCCACATTGAGGCCCACCTGCTTGCACGTGAACAGCACGCGCGCGCCGCAGTACGCCGCGCCCGCCGCCACCTCGAGGGCCGCCTTCTCGTTGGTCGACCACTCCACGTGCACGCCGCGCGCCGCGCCCGCCGCATGCCGCTTCGCCACCGTCTCGATGACCTCCGACGACGGCGTGCCCGGATAGCCCGCCACCACGCGCACGCCCGCCTCGAGCGCCGCGTGGGCGAACGCCTCGTTCCCCATCAACAGCTTCTTCGTCATTCCGCTTTCCTTCACATCTTGCGCGACCCCTCGCGCCCCTTCGCACCGCTTTGCCGGGCCAGCGGGCTGAGCGTCGGCGGCCTACCGGGCCCCGACAGCTCCATCAACAACCCCGTGCAAAAAAAACTCGGCAAATTGGCAGAAATCTTCAGATCTTTGTCGATTTCCGGCAACCCGACAGGGGTCTTTCTGCTTGTTCGCACGTCAGTTGCATATGCCTATAGTTCTGACCTGCCTTTTTGCATTTTCTCATAATCAAGAGCTCGCGCAGAAGCTCCCAACGGACCTCGATATTGACAAATATCTGAAGATTTCTGCCAAAATCGCCTCGGAAATCTGCACGGCCTGCCTCTGTGATTGAAAATGCCTTCTTGGAGCCCTTCCGATCCTCAAATGCCTCGCCCGCCAAGCCGCCTGTCGCCCTGCCGGACCAGCGTCGGCTGCTTGTCGTCGCCTACTCGCCCACCAGCCGGGCAGGGCGCCGGCTACTCGCCGCAGCTCACCGCCCGCCAAGCCGCCTGTCGCTCGCCGCTCTGCCGGGCCAGCAACTCGCCGTCACCCACCGGGCCGCCCGCCGCCCTTACGCCTCGGCCATGGCGCGCTTGAAGTCGATGATCTTCTGCTGCATGGACGCGTCGCCCGTGCCCATCATCTGCACGGACAGGATGGCGGCGTTCTTCGCGCCGTTGATGGCCACGGTGGCCACCGGCACGCCCGAGGGCATCTGCACCATGGAGAGCAGCGAGTCAAGTCCGCCCAGGTCAGAGGTCTTCATGGGCACGGCGATCACCGGCAGCGGCGTGAACGCGGCCACCACGCCGCCGAGGTGCGCGGCCTTGCCCGCCGCCGCCACGATCACCTTCATGCCACGCTCGTGCGCGCCGGACGCCCACGCGTGCACGACCTCGGGCTTGCGGTGCGCGCTCGCCACCTTCACCTCGTACGGCACGCCGAACGCCTTGAGCTGCTCCATGCACGGCTCCATCGCGGCCATGTCCGACTGCGACCCCATGATGATGCCGACCAGCGGCGTCTCCTGAACCTCCGACATCGTTCCTCCTTCGCGCGTCTGCCGGCGACCCCGCCGGCGAATTTGCCAACGGAGACCATGGTAGCGCATTTGCGGGCGCAGGCGCGGCGCGGCGGGGCCTGCGCGCCACGTCAGCCCGCAAAAGCACCGCCATCATGCACACGAGGAGCGGCGCGCCGTCGAAGAGGGGCACGCAGTAGCGCGCGTCGAACACGGGCGCGATCACGCAGAACCCCAGCAGCACGATCGCCGGGATCAGAAGCACGCTGCAGCACAGGCGCCGGCGCCACATGACGAACAGCAGCGCCGCCGGCAGCCAGAGCGCGTACACCACCACCAGAAGCGGCAGGTCGAGCACGGGCACGTGGGCGATGGCGTCGTAGACGTCGGCCATGCCGTTGCGCAGCCAGTCGAGCTCGTCGGGGTTCCACAGCATGTAGCGGTCGTCGGGGCCCATGTGCGTGTCCACCGTGACCATGCGGATGTTGGCCGGCGCGACCGGCGCGGTGTAGAACCCCGCGAGCGACATGAGCGCGCCCAGATACGCGTCGGGATGGCGCAGCCCCTGGGCCGCCCACGTCTGCAGGTAGCGCACGATGTCGGCCGTCGATGCGTCGAGGTTGTAGCGGTACTTCACCTCGTCTTGGAAGTCGAACGTGAACTGGCTGGGGAGGTTGTCGTACTCGAGCAGCGCGTCGATGGCCTCGCGCTCCTCGTCGGTCACGTCGTAGCCGTAGTAGGTCACGTAGTACGCCGTCTGCTGGAAGAGCGGCCCGAGCACCTCCTGCTTGCCGCCTGGCGCCACGTTGAGCAGCGGAAACACCAGCATCGGCAGCAGCGCGCCCATGACCGCCGCGCAGAGGAGCGCCTGCGCGACGAGCGGCTGCCAATGCGCGCGGTACACCCACGCCGCCGCGAGCGCCGTGGGCACCACCACGTACAGGCCCGTCTTCTTCGTGAGGCACAGCAGCAGCGCCACGAGCGCGAACAGCGCCACGGTCCGCGTGCGCTCGAGCGCCTCGCCGCGCGTGCGCACCACCTCGAACAGCATGATGAGGTACGGGATGTAGAACAGCCCGAACAGGCTGTCCTTCACCATGCACAGCGCCCACGTGGACACGAACGGCATCAGGCAGAGAAACGCGTACGCCGCGAAGCACAGCACGAGCGGGCAGCGCCGCGCGCGCAGGTAGGCCACCGCCGCGGTGAACGCCACCACGTGCGCGGCGCCCTGCAGGCACACGAACGTGAACACGCCCGCCATCCAGTTGCCCGTGAGCGCGTCGGAGGCCATGCCGAACGCACCGTAGATCAGCGTGTCGAAGAGGGGGTGGTGATCGCAGAAGTAAGCGTCGGTAAGCGTGTTGTCGTAGCACTCCGCGTACGGGATGATGGCGATGGGATGGTTCTCGGGGTAGCACTGGAAGATCTGGTAGTAGGTGTCCCAGTAGGTGCCGCCCGGGTAGTTCGCGATGAGCCAGGGAAGCCAGAACAGCGCCATGACCAGCGAGAACAGCGCGATGCTGCGCGGGCGCCACGCGGGGGCGAGCCGCGCGAGGAGCGGCGGGCGCGGGGGAGCGGGGGCGGCGGGATCGGCAGCCGGCTCGGGGGCGGGGGCGGTTGCGAAGGCGGAGGCGGGGGCTGCGGCCGACACAGGCACAGAGGCGGCCCCGGGCGCGGGGGCGGCGGAGTCGGCAGCTGGCTCGGACGCGGGGGCTGCGGCCGGCGCGCCCGCAGCGAGTTCGCCAGCGCCCTCCTCGTCCGCGCGGCAGCGGGTGGCCACGCGGAACAGCCCCTGGTCGACCGCCAGCAGGCACACGCCCGCGACAACGGTGGAGGCGACGCAGAGCAAGACGGCGGTCGGGCCGTCGAACAGCGGCCAGCCCTGCCCCACCACGTACGAGACGCCGAGCACGCCGAGCACGGCAACCACCGCGGAGATCCCCAGAAGCGCAGCCCAATCACGCGCCGTCATGCCCAAGCGCGCGAAGAGATCCTGGCTGTGACGCTCCTCCAGCGAGATGAAACCTGCTTCCTCAGACTCAGCGACTCGATACGACTCAGTACGGTTCGGCGGGACGCGGTAGCAAAAGAGCCCCTCGGCGAGGGGCTCTTGCAATTGATGGTGGTCGGAGGGGGACTTGAACCCTCGGCACGCGGATTTTCAGTCCGCTGCTCTACCAACTGAGCTACCCGACCAAAGGCGAGAAACTTCCGTTTCTGACGCGGTGATATATTCTAGCGCCTCGTGCGCTCGTTGGCAAGGACTTTTTTTCGGCGCATCGCGAAACGCCTGGCCGGCCACGCAAGCCACACGGACCCAGCGCCACCCGCAAGCTGCCCGCGCGCCCCCTCTCCCCTACGGCACGAACAGCGCGAGGGCCGACCCCAGGGCGATGGCGGGGCCGAAGGGGAACTCGCGCAGGATGGGGTAGCCCGACTCCGCCGCGGCGAGGTCCTTCTCGCCCCAGCGGGTGTGCGGCAGCACGAGCGCCGACAGCAGAAACGCCACGCAGGCCACCAGCAGGCAGAGCACGCCGCGCTCGAGGCCCAAGAACAGCCCCACCATGGTCAGGAGCTTGATGTCGCCGGCGCCCATGGCGCGCTTCTTCGACACCGCCTCGTACACCACCGTGACCAGCAGAAGCCCGCCGCCGAGCGCCACGGAGCCCACGATGCCGTCCGCGAGCGACACGCCCCGAAACGGCGCGTGGGCGATCATCGCCGTCACGAAGTCGGCGCCCACGATCACGCCGCCGATCCCGAGGCCCACCCGCCACACCAGCCACAGCCCCGCAAGGCCCACCACCAGCTGGTTGGGGATGCGCAGCGTCCGCATGTCGGCGACGGCCGCCGTCACGAGCAGCGCTGCAAACGCGAGGTATATGAGGGCGGTGAATATCATTATCCGAAGATCAGCTCACGCTCCTCGCCCGTGAGCGCCGCGCGCGCCTGGTCGCGCAGGTTGTTCACGCCGATGAAGAACTGGCGCATCATCACCACCATGAGGTAGCGGCCCTTGGGCGTGAGCGTCAGCTCCTCGTCGTCGTTCACGGCGAACGCGCCCGACGCTGCCATGAAGGCCATCTCGACGGGCAGCCCCGCCTCCACCGAGCAGCCGAAGTCGCGCTTGAACTGGCGCTTGTCGAGCCGCAGGCCGAACAGCTGCATCATGAAGCGGTAGCGCATGCGGTTGCGCTTGGTGAAGGTGGCCTTGCCCATCATCGACATGCGCCCGCCCTCGATGGCGGCGTTGTAGTCGCGCACGGAGAACGTGTTCACGTACAGGCTCTTCCCCAGATACGTGATGCCGCCCGAGCCGATGGCCGGGTACTCCTCGTAGTCGACCACGTACTCGTCGATCATGGCCTCCTCGCCCGCGGCGCCCGTGCCGCGGCGGTTGAACGTCCAGGCGCTGCCGTGCTCGAACAGCCCGCGCTCGCCCTGGGCGCCGACCTTGCCGCCGGCCACCTCCACGCCGGGCAGCTCGCCGGTCAGAAGCTCGCAGATGATCTCGTAGAAGCGCTGCTCGCGGACGTAGTCCACCTTGCCCACCGTGCGCGCGAGCGACTTCTCCACGCTCGGGCTCGCCATCAGCGGGTAGAACGTGGTCTGGCTCGCGCCCGACTCGATCACGCGCTCGATGTCGCGGATGAGGATGTCCTCGGTCTGCGCCGGGAAGTTGAAGATCATGTCGGCGTTCATCGAGGTGAAGTACGGGCTCGCGTCCTGGATGCGCTCGAGGATCTCCTGCCCGCTGCCGTACTTGTCGTAGCGGTCCATCTGCTTGAGGAGGCCGTCGTCGAAGCTCTGCACGCCCACGGAGAGGCGCTGCACGCGCCCCTGCAGCTTGTCCAGGTAGCTCGGGATCAGGTGGTTCGGGTTCGTCTCGCTCGAGACCTCCTTGACGGAGAACGTCTCGCGCGCCAGGTCGATGGTGTCGCACAGCTCGTCGAGCAGGATGGTGGGCGTGCCGCCGCCGATGTAGACGCTGTCGAAGTCATACCCGAGGTCCTTGAGCATGAGCATCTCGCGGCGCATGTTCGCGAAGTACGGGCGCGCGCGGTCCTCCGCGAACGGGAAGCGGTTGAACGAGCAGTACGGGCACAGCCGCTCGCAGAACGGCACGTGCATGTACAGCATGTAGCGCTGCCCGGGCACGGGCGCGGGCATGCGGTCCTCGGTCACGGGCTTGAGGTTCAGGTAGCTCTTGGTGCACTCCCGGACGACCGTCGAGAGCATTCGCTCGGACAGCATGGGCTACTCCCACGCGCCGCGGCCGCGCAGGGCCTTCGCGCCGATGTCGCTGCGCAGCTGCTTGCCCTCGAAGTTGATGAGGCCGCACGCCTCGTAGGCGCGGTCGCGGGCCTCTTCGAAGGTCTCGCCGAGCGCCACCACGTTGAGCACGCGCCCGCCGTTGGTGACGAGCTCGCCGTCGGCGTTGGTCTTGGTGCCCGCGTGGAACACCGTCACGCCGTCGAGCGCCGCGGCCTCCTCGATCCCGAGGATGACCTTGCCCTTCTCGTAGGATCCCGGGTAGCCCTCGCTCGCGAGCACCACGCACACCGCCCACGCGTCGGACCATTCCAGCTCCACGTCGGCGGCGCGGCCCTCGGCCACGGCCATCATGACCTCCGCCAGGTCGCTCTTGAGGCGCGGGAGCACCACCTGCGTCTCCGGGTCGCCGAAGCGCGCGTTGAACTCCACCACGCGCGGCCCCTTCGGCGTGAGCATGAAGCCGCCGTAGAGCGTGCCGCGGTAGTCGAGGCCGAACGGCTCGCGCGCGGTGGCCGCCGCGGCCGCGTCCATGATGCGCACCATCTCGGCCATCTCGTCGCCGGTCACGATGGGCACCGGCGAGTACACGCCCATGCCGCCCGTGTTCGGGCCCTTGTCGCCGTCGTAGGCGCGCTTGTGGTCCTGCGCCGGGGCCATGGGGAACGACTTGCCGTTCGTGACGAAGCACAGAAGCGAGCACTCCGGTCCCGTCATGCACTCCTCGACGACCACGCGCGAGCCGGCCTCGCCGAACGCGCCGTCGAAGCACGCGCGCACGGCCTCCTCCGCGTCCGCGAGCGTCTCGGCCACCACGACGCCCTTGCCCGCCGCCAGGCCGTCGGCCTTGATGACGATGGGGGCGCCCTGCTCTCGCACGTAGGCGAGCGCGGGCTCGGCGGCGTCGAACTGCGCGTAGGCCGCCGTGGGGATGTCGTTGGCGGCCATGAACGCCTTGGAGTACGCCTTGGAGCCCTCGAGCTGCGCGCCGTCGGCGTTCGGGCCGAACACGGCCACGCCCGCCGCACGCAGCTCGTCGGCCACGCCCGCCACGAGCGGGGCCTCCGGGCCGACGACCACCAGGTCAACCGCATGCTCGCGCGCGAACGCGAGCACCGCCTCCGCGTCCATCATGTCGACGGCGACGTTCCTCGCCTTCGCCACGCCTTCGGTGCCGCCGTTGCCCGGCGCCACGTACAGCGCGTCGACGCGGGGGGACTTGCCCAACGCCCAGGTGATCGCGTGCTCGCGCCCACCGGAGCCCAGTACCAGAATGTTCATGTCGTTCCTTTCCGAAACCGCATCCGCCCTGCAAGCGAGACCGGCTACCATCCTCGCATGATCGTTTGGTCGCGGTCGGGGCCCACGCTCACGATGGACATGGGCACGCCGGTGATCTCCTCCAGGTACTCGACGTACTTGCGCGTGTTCTCAGGCAGCTCCCCGTAGGTCTTGCACTGGGTGATGTCGACGTCCTTCCAGCCGGGAAGCTCCTCGTAGATGGGCTTCGCGTGGAACAGCACGCTCTGCTGCATGGGGAAGTAGTCGTAGCGCTTGCCGTCGCACTCGTAGGCCACGCACACCTTGATGGTGTCGAAGGCGCTCAGCACGTCGAGCTTGGTGAGCGCCACGTCGGTGAGGCCGTTGACCTCGGCGGCGTAGCGCGCGATCACGGCGTCGAACCAGCCGCAGCGGCGCTTGCGGCCCGTGGTCACGCCGAACTCGTGGCCCACGCTGCACAGCGTCTCGCCGTCGACGGCGTCCTGGCCGGTGCCGCCGTCCTCGGGGAAGGTGAGCTCCGTGGGGAAGGGGCCGCCGCCCACACGCGTGACGTAGGCCTTCTGGATGCCGAGCACGCGGTTGATGTTCACCGGGCCCACGCCCGTGCCCGTGGCCGCGCCGCCGGCGCAGCAGCTCGACGAGGTGACGTAGGGGTAGGTGCCGTGGTCGATGTCGAGCAGCGTGCCCTGCGCGCCCTCGAACAGGATGTTCTTGCCCTCGCGCAGCGCGCGGTTCAGAAGCTGGGCGGTCTCCTCCATGTAGGGCTTGAGGATGCGCGCGTACGGCAGGTACTCGTCGCAGATCTCCTCGACCGTGTAGGTGTGCAGCCCGTAGATCTTCTCGAGGATGGGGTTCTTCTGCGCGAGCGCCGTCTCCACCTTCAGGCGGAAGATCTTCTCGTCGAGCAGGTCCTGGATGCGGATGCCCTTGCGCGCGGCCTTGTCCTGGTAGCACGGGCCGATGCCGCGCTTGGTGGTGCCGATCTGGTTGGAGCCCAGGCGCTTCTCGTCGGCGCCGTCGAGGTCCTTGTGGTACGGCATGATGACGTGCGCGTCGCAGGAGATCTTGAGGCGCTTGCACGAGATGCCCTCGGCCTCGAGCATGGCCATCTCCTTCACCAGCACGCCGGGGTCGATGATGACGCCGTTGCCGATCACGGGCACGGCGTTCTCGTACATGACGCCCGAGGGCATGAGGTGCAGCGCCAGCTTCTTGTCGCCGTGGATGACGGTGTGTCCGGCGTTGTTGCCCCCTTGGAATCGCACGACGTAGTCGAAGTCGCTTGCGATGAGGTCAGTGATCTTGCCCTTGCCTTCGTCGCCCCACTGGGCGCCGACGAGCACAGTACTCGGCATGGTTCGTCCTTTCGTCATTCGAGCGTCAGGGAACGGAAAGCGCCCTGTTCCGCAACCTCACAGTATAGTATAGGTGCGAACGAGGGCGCAGCCGGCCTCGAATGTTTCACGTGAAACATTCGCGGGAGCGGGGCGAGGGTGGGAGGAGCGGGGCGGCGGGATGTAGGGGCGGGCGCGGGGCCAGCGAGAACAGGGGTGTTGCGGGCGGGGACGGTGAGGTCCGCCGGCAAGCAACTGGCAAAAACTTACTCATATCGAATGATATAAGTAAGTTTGATACAATAGGAATCGCAAAAGAGCTCGCCACGTCTGCGGAAGAAGGCGCCATGACGGACTACCGAGTTGCCGACGACATAAGGCTCGTGAAAGAGCTCCTCGGATTGAGCACCGAAGAACTTGCCCGCGAAATCAACATGGGTCCAGCAACGATCAGCAGGTGGCTGGCGGGAAAGAGCGAGCCCTCTGCGAGGAGCCTCATGTCTTTCTATGGCTTCGCTTTCTCGAAGGGACTCAGGCTCAACGCGATCAAGGCGCAGCTCCACAAAGAGCTCCTCGAGGCAACAGGGCGCATCATCGTCTTCCATGGAGCCAAGTCAACCATTGAAGGCGACCTTTCCGTTAGCCGATCGCGCCCAAACAATGACTTTGGCCGAGGGTTTTACTGCGGAGAAAGCCTTGAGCAGTCCGCCATGTTCGTAGCCGGCTATCCCCTGTCGTCCGTGTACATTGCCGGATTCGATCCTTCGGGGCTCAGGAAGCGCGTCTTCCACGTCAATCAGGAGTGGATGCTCACCATTGCCTGGTTTAGGGGCCGTCTCGCAAGCTACGCCGACCATCAGCTCGTTCGCAGCCTCCGAGACAACGTGGGCAGCGTGGATTACGTTGTAGCCCCTATCGCAGACAACAGGATGTTCGAGATCATCGACAGCTTCATAGATGGCGAAATCACTGACGAGCAATGCCAGCACTGCCTTTCGGCAACGAACCTCGGAAACCAGTACGTGTTCCTGAACGATCGCGCGTTAAGCCAGGTTCACCTGGAAGAACATTGTTTTCTCGCGGACGAGGAGAAGCTCTTCTACCTCGATTCGCGCAAATCGGAGGCCGTCGTCGGAAGCGCCAAAGTCAAAGTCGCCAAGCGCCAGTTTCGCGGACAAGGGCTCTACATCGAGGAGATCCTCTCATGATCGAGCTCAGCGAGGCCCAACGCAAGCTCTGCAGAACGCAAGCTGATATCTTCGAAGCTTCGACGCGCTTGAGCACAAGCGGCTCTGCCGTGTTCGTCAGGCGATTTATGAGGTCGGACCTCGCCAGGCGAATGGACGAGGGGGGATTCCCCTTCGAGTCGAACAGCTTGGAGCAGATTATCGAAACCGTCGAGGCTTCTTACGCCGCCGGTCCTTACGGCAGCGAGACCTACTCAGCAAACGAAATGCACTGGATGGGGTTCTTCTACCGCTGCTGGTGCTGCGCCACGGGGTCGTCAAGCAAGAGCGCCTACGCCGCCATCGGAGCTCGCGAGCTGCGAAGGCTTTACTACCCGTACCACTCGCTTGATCCGACCCAGGCCGTCGAGCGAGTCATGGAGGCGAAGCGGATGTCGCGAGAGCAAGGGATCGAGAGGGGCGTCGAGGTCCTCAAGGTCATCCGCAACATACGCGTGCCAGTGAGTCGCCAACGGATTTAGTCTTTCAAAAAGTTCGACCCCGCATGACAACGTGCTCGTCTGCCAGAGCGGCAGGAGACGGAAGCATGCTCAGCGAAAGCGACGAAGGGCGAACTGACTACGAAAGACGGCGGGCGCGGCGACCGACGAAAGCTGGCAGACGCGACGAAAGACCGGCAACGAGACAATGAGCGGCGAAAAACGAGTCGCGCGCCCGGCTTCCGCCCCCCCCCGGAGTGTTTCACGTGAAACACTCCGGCCATACGACGCAACGCAATGTCACTGTTTGGAAATATCGAGCGCAAGCGAGAAACCTGCGAAACTTACTTCTATCGTTTGATAAAAGCAAGTTTCGCAGTTCGATAACGGCCGACGCGCGACGCGGGCAGTGAGACGCTGCCCGCGCCTCACGCCCTGCAAGTCTCTCGCGTTCTCATTAGCGCGGAGCGGGAGCGAGAGGCGGGCGGCGTTACGCCTTTCGCGAGGCGCGGTCGTGCTCGATGGGAGCCGCCCAGGCGGAAGGGACGGCAGCGTGAGCGCGCAGGCAGCACGTCGCGTCCGCCATGGCCTCGTAGACGACGCTCGTGCCCTGGGTGTCGGCCACGTAGGTTGCGGCGCGGTCGGCGCGGATGCCGATCCGAGCCGCCTCAGCCGCGGCGTCAATGTTCGCGCCCATGAACAGAAACTCCCAGCCATCCTCCTGCTTGCGCTCGATGGCGCGCTTCACCTGCTCGTACGTGTAGCGCGTGCTCGCGTTCTCCAGTCCGTCGGTGGTGATGACGAACGCCACGTGCTCCGCCTTGTACTCGTCGGGCATGTAGCGCTGCACGCGCTCGATGTGCCGGATGGCCCCGCCCACCGCGTCGAGCAGCGCCGTGCAGCCGCGCACCTGGTAGTCCGCCCCCGTGAGGGGCTTCACGTCCCGCACGCTGACGCGGTCGTGCAGCACCTCGGTCACGTTGTCGAACAGCACCGTCGACACCACCGCCTCGCCTTCGCATTCCTGGTGCTTCTTGAGCACCGCGTTGAAGCCGCCGATCGTGTCGCTCTCGAGCCCCGTCATCGAGCCGCTGCGGTCGAGAACGAAAACCAGCTCCGTCAGACCCTTCTTCATGATGCGCTTCCTTTCCGTCGCCTCTTCGCCGAGCCGCCCGAACCAGGTTGGCTGCGCTTAGCCGAACCGAGTTGGCTGTAGGCCAAGCTTGACCGAACCGGGTTGGCCGCGTTCGGCTAAACCAAGTCGGATCAAGCCTGGTCAGACCGTGCTCGTCGCTTACAGCGAGCATTATGCGGAAGCAGGCAGCGCAATAGGTAAACCGCGAAGCGACATTCGCGAACGCGCGCGAAACAGACTACGATCAGCAGACTAACCCACCGACCTACTAGTCTATCTCTAGTTTAGAACCCAGACGGCGCTTCCCCTAGAGCCTTCCGGCCTCACGCGCTGGTCTTTCCTCAACTCTTGGAGGAGGTAGCTTACGTGCTTTTTCTTCTGGTTGTCGCTCATCCCGTCCGGCAGCGCATGGTCGATCGCCGAGACTATCTCCGCCCGCGAGCACGGGCGCGTCCTGAGAAGCTTCACTATCAGCTCCTTGCAGATGCTCGTGTCAAGCCCCTTCTGCCTGACATACTCTTCGTGAGTACCGATTATGCCCGCAACTCTTGACGAGATAATGAGGTTGGGGTATCGGCCTTCCACCAGGCCTCGGGACCTCAGCGCCCTCCCCTGTTCTTTGGTGATGGGCCTTCCCTTTTGCACGAGGTCGAGCAGGAATACGGTATCGAAGTCCATCCCAGGCTCAGCTGCCAGCAGTCGCGTATACGATTCGCTCAGCACTTTGCCGTATATGGTGACAGCAACCCTGCCGGGGTCGGATAGGTCGTAAGTCGGGAGGGGGAGCATGCGGCCCCTCTGGATCTCGTAGACGTTTCGTATCCCGATGGCATTCTGGTCTATCATGTCAGTCTTCGCCATTGCATCGGACAGCAGCCTGTTGCGGTAGTACGGGGGCCTGTACCCAAGCTCTATCGCCTTCTCGATGGTTCCGGGTATGAACGACCCCTCGTTCATGAACACGATCCTGTCCTCGTACTCAAGCACATTCACTTTGCCGGTTTGCCTGTAGTCCTGGTGAGCAATCGCGTTGTGGAGCAGCTCGCGAATGGCCTCGGGGTCATATTTGTTCGCGAGCGTCGGGAACAGCGTTGCTTCACTGTTGAAGTAGCGGTAACGCTCGTTCCTGATCTTCCCCAGCACCTTGTCCACTTGGAGGATGAGCGGAGGGTCGAAGTGCTCGTACGCCTCGGGCCTCCCATCGGACGAGTACAGCGTCCAGGTAATCTTCGGAGAGGACCCGCTGAGAAATGCGGTGGACTCGGATCGACCCAGCAGGACGAGCGCGGCATTGGTCACCCTTCCGTGAATCAGAAGACCCATCTTGCGCAGCATCTCCTCACGGGAAAGCTGCCTGATCGCCGGCTGGCTGCCCCCGTGCTTTTCAACGAACCTTTCACAGGCGAACTCGACAGCGTCTGGATCGAGATCGCCAAACTCTGCTTCGAAGGCTATCTGTCTCGACCAGTCGGGACGCGACTGCCCCCATATTGCTTCGAGCTTGAACCTCGGCATCTCTTTGAGCGCTTCGTTCTCGCGCGACCACGGAATTCCGCGCCACGTGGTCGGCGTCGCAAATCCACATGGCGGGATCTGGAAGGCAACGACTCGCTTCCCCTCAAGGTCAAACTCGTAGACTTCCTCAAAGGTCAGCCCCTCGTTGAGATGCTGGGCGACCTCCTGCTTGAGGTTTCTCAGGCCGACGCTCGGGCGGGACGACTCCTTGCGGTATGCCGTTCCGCACACCCCTCGCTCGTTCGTGATACCGAAGAGAAGCCACCCGCACTCGGCGTTCCTCAAGTTCGCCTCGTTGCTGAGAGCGGAGAAGTATCTGCCGATGCTCTCGAAGTCAAAGTTCCGCTTCGCTTCCTTGTATTCGACGACTTCGGTCTCAACGTCGGAGAGGAGTCCCCGGACAAGGGAAGGCATCTCGTCAAGCGATCTGATCATGGCGCCTCCGTAGACTAGAACATAGACTAGAGCGTAGACTAATTTCCTTCCATTTTAGTCTATCTGACGGGTTTTCGCTCGCCAGCCCGTTTGCTCAACCACCTTGGCGACACCGGCAGCCACAGGTCCCGCCAGATACGGAGAGGGGCGTATGATCTCACGAACGGACGGCTGCGACAGCTGTCGCCCCCTTCGCCGCGCTTCCCTGCTGCTATCCGAGAAGGGGCTGGTCAAACGCGTAGAGCGCCTCGTTCACCTTGAAGATGTCGTAGATGCCGTTGACGAGGAAGTACTCCACGATCACGTCGGCCTTGCTGCTGTGGGAGAGCGCGAAGCCCGCGCGGGCGAGCAGGTCGCGCGCCTCGGCGAGGCTGAGCTCGAGCGCGATGGCCAGGGCGCAGGCGGTGCGTTTGGCGGGGCGGTAGTTGTCGTCCTTGCGAATCTTGGCGAACAGCTGGCGGCTCATGTTGGCGCGCTTGTACACCTGCACGTCGGTCAGGCCGCGCTCGTCGATGAGGCGCAGGACCGTGGCGGCGAACGACTCGTCGAGCGAGGCGATGCGCTTTCGCAGGTCAGAGGTGTCGAAGGAACCGGTGGGGAAGGCGGCG
This sequence comes from Adlercreutzia sp. ZJ242, assembly GCF_011038995.1. NCBI lineage: Bacteria > Bacillati > Actinomycetota > Coriobacteriia > Eggerthellales > Eggerthellaceae > Adlercreutzia > Adlercreutzia sp. ZJ242. The sequence goes on along the minus strand of NZ_JAAKEE010000006.1, from coordinate 5,299 downwards.
ACTGGAGGGCCGGAGGGCAGGCCCGAAGCGGCGGTCTGCGAAGCGGGAGCCGAGGGCATGCACGGCGCAGCAGATCGCGAGGCGGGAGTCGAGGGCATGCACGGCGCAGCGGCGGACTGCGGGGCTGGCGCAGCGAACCCGCGGGGCGCCCCGCGCCAGGGCGCGCCGCCGAGGACGCACGTACCCTCTAGGATGTGCTCGCGCACGTAGACGTCGTCGACGTACTCCGCCACCGACCCGAGCAGCTCGCTGCCCGCCGCCACCGACTCGCGGTCGAACAGCACCAGGTACACGTGCAGGTCGTGGTCCTCGAGGAAGCGCCTGATGGCGCGGATGGTCACGTCGAACGCGCGGCGCGGCGGGAAGCCGTAGGAGCCCGCGGAGATCAGCGGGAGCGCCACCGTCGCGGCGCCCTGCTCGGCGGCGAGGGCGAGCGAGCGCGTCACGCAGGAGGCGAGCTGCGCGTCCTCGTCGCGCGTGCCGCCGCGCCACACGGGCCCCACCGCGTGCACGATGCTGCGCGCCGGGAAGTCGAACGCGGGCGTCGCCACCGCGTCGCCCACCGCGCAGGACCCGACGGCGTCGCATGCCGCCTGCAGCTGGGCGAGCCCCGCCACGCGCGCGACGGCCTCGCCAGCCCCACCGCCGATCCGAAGCGCCGCGTTAGCCGGACAGACCACCACGTCAACCCGCATGCGGCACAGGTCATTCCGCACAATGTAACAAGGCATACCGCAAGCTCCTCACTTCAAGAACCGTCACCCCAGATAACCGCCAACCCCACGCCAGCGCGAGAGCGACCATTACTTCACCGTCAGTTATTCCTCTTCGGCGAACGTCTGCCAGCATGAAAGCACACGAGGCAGGGAAGAAAACAGGACGTTTCCGGACATAATCAGGACATGTCTTAATTAATCGGGACATGTCCTGTTTCTGTCCTGATTATGTCCTGATTGTCCGGCCACTAAACAACACTGTAATGGGACCCCCGTCCACGCCCGGCGGACTTGAGACTCCCTTCGTCAACAAGCTTCGAGAGCTCGCGATACGCCTGCTTCTCACTCAAATGCAGGAGTTCCTCAACATCCCGTCTTATAACCTTTCCACCTTGCTGGCGAGCAAGCTTCATTATGAGTTCCGGGTATCTGACCCTGTCAATGTCAGATTGGCGCACGAAATCCGTGCTCTTACCCGAACGTGCGTATACTTTGCTGCTGAGCATATAAGAGCGATTGCTCGTATTTCCGATTCCTTCGACGAGCCCCGCTTCGACAAGGTTCTCGACCGTCGCGCGTGTCACCGAGTCAGTTGCATGAAGCTGAGAGCGCAGGTCAGCCACCGTAAGTCTCCTCTGTCTTTTTAGAGCATCAAGAACAAGCAGCGCTCTCAGGGAAAGAGGCCGTCCCGCCCTCTCCTGTTCCTCGTTGATCATCCTCATGAACAGTTTGTCCGGAGCGCTCCTTGCAATGAAAACCACCACGCTGGCCGACGTCGATGCAGAATAATCCGGAAGAGGCCGTCCGCAGTAGAGAGACCCCTCGTAAATCCGATCGACTCCACGGCCGGTCTTTTCTGCGAGACCTATTCTTTTGAGCGCACCCATCAAACACTCGTTTCGTCCATGAGGCTCAACGGTTAGCAGGTTGTCTATAGTGACACCCTCCACAAATCCTCCCGGATTTGAAATAGTGAGCCCTTCGTCGTCGATGAGAACGCGGACCCTGCCCAGGGCGGCGTAATCCCTATGCCCAAAGGCGTTCACAAGCGCTTCTCTAAATGCCCTGCGATCGAACTCGGGCACTGACTGCCTGAACAGTCCCGCTTCGTATTCCCGTTCGGGATTCCACGGATCTAGCATCTCCCTCATCTTCTCAATCGTGTAGAGCAAGGGCTGATCGAAATCCTGGTTGACCCTCACCTCGGTTCCCTCAAGCACTTGGAATGTGGCGCCCGAGGTGGGCATGCATCGAGAGATTGCCTCAGGCTTTCCCGCAAGAAGAATCCCGGTAACCGTGGGAACCGCTCTCCCGTCCACCACCGTGATCATGCGGAGCGCGCTCAACATTTCGTCGTCGGGCAATTCGAGGAGAGACTGGTCACCGTTGTTGCGATTTCGGAAGAGAATATCCCTCAATCGAGTCAGCTCTTCTCTGCTGAAATCGTCTATATTCGCATTAGGCAAGGGAAATGACGAGTAATCAAGCTGCCCGATGGTCGAGAGACGCGTGATTATCTCGTACGGATACATCGGAACGCTTTCTGGAGTTCCATCTGCCTTGAGTCGCCTCCGCAAGATCTTCCCATCCGTCGAAGCGACGATCGCGATCGATCTTGGCACTTCGATGGACATGACCTTCACGCCGTTCTCGTCCGGCAACCCATCTGCAGACAACTGCAACATAGCAGCACGAACAGAAACGGGGGGCATGGTTCTGTTGGACACAAGCGCTGACAGCCCAACAACGTCGGCATGATCTTTGTGAATCCCCGTCGGTTTTCCGTCGTCCTCAACCCCCAGGTATATAACACCGCCTTTCGTATTGCTAAGAGCAATAACAGTGTCAACAAGCTCATTATCCGAAAGCTTCTTTAGATCACTTTTGAACTCGCAGTCGAGGTCTTCGCTTTTGGGAATCTCACGCAGAGCAGCCATGGCTATCCTTTGATAATTAGTCTTTAATTACCCTCATAATAAGACAGAAACAGGACATGTCTTGATAATTATAGAGCATGTCCTGATTATGTCCGGAAAGAAGCGGCTGACACGCTAGAGCTCCTCAAGCCCCAGCACCACGAGCACCGTGGCCATGACCTGGGCAAGCGTGTCGTCATCCAGCGCGCCAACGACCTCGACCGCCCCCTCCGCCTCCCGCGCGCCCAAGTCCATGGCCCTGATGGCCTCGCACTGCACGAAGCCGCGAACAGCGTTGCCGTCGGCTATCTTCACGTGGAGCGGGTATCCGTTGTCGACCGACGTCACTGGCGCCATCAGCGTGAGCGCGCACATCTTGTTGACGTGCCAGGGGCTGAGCACGACGCCGTAGTGGCGATACGCGGGCTCATGGCCCTTCGAGGGGTCGAAGTTGATGGAGACGACGTCGCCCTGCTCGCAGATCACAGCCCCCACGCCCTTCCTTCGGCGCCAGCCATGGCGTCAGGCCACGCGCAAGCCGAGTCAGCCCGCGCGTCTCCTTCGTAACCTGCGAAGAGGGACTCGTACGTGACGTGACGCGCCGGACGGACGCGCCGATGAGCGCGCTCCTTGGGGACGAGCTCGATGTTCCCGCGCTCGTTGACCGCCACGTCAACGTCATCCCCCGCGGAGAGCCCCGCCGCCTTGAGAATGCCCTTGGGGATTCGCACGGCCTCGGAGTTGCCCCACGAAGAGATCCTGGTCCGCTGAGCCGCCGTGGTCATGCACATGTCAGGCGTTCCCTTCTAGCGTATCTACTGGTAGTAGATACAGTATACACCACTGGTTGATACGAAAGAGCCGCCATGAACTTCATCGTTTGACGTATTCATGCTTTCGCCTCTAGACATTCCCGCGTAGCATATCGTTCATGGCCAGCGCCCCCTGACAGAGCCACCGTATTTCGCCAGCCATTCCTCATCGCGATAATGGCCGTATTCGTCCATGGGACAGTCATCGCAAAGATCCTTGGCAACTTCCATGATCAGACCGTGAAGCTCCAGGTCCCGCGTCCACTCTTCGTCGATGGCGCCATAGCCCAGCAGAGCCCCCACGATGTTGCCGCATATCGCGGCGGTCGAGTCGCTGTCTCCGTCATGATTGGCTGCCGCTATAATCGCACCAGAGAAATCGTCGGCATGGCGAACAGCCGCATATACGGCGATCGCGAGCGCTTCTTCGCCAACCCAGCCTTGCCCAAGACGCGCAATGCTCTCGCTGTCGGAAGCGCCATCCGCAGCGCAAAGCAGAGCCTGGCGCAACAGGTCGGCCATCTCTCCAGCGTATTCCTTCTGCTCGGGAAACCAAGCTGGCAGCCTCTCGACACACTCTCCCACGATGCGACGCAATTCGAGCGCCGGATGATCGCAGCCCTCCGACACGCCGAAGCAGCAGCGATTCACGATGTAGCACAACACGCCTGCGGGAATCCACCCCAGCGGATGCCCATGCGTCACAGCGGCGATGGCCGCACCCTCGCGCACCGCATCATCGCCGAAGTCCCCGCGCACGAACAGGCCCCATGGCGCAACTCGCATCACCCCGCCGCAGCCCTTGCTGTCGTTCACCGGCTCTTCCATCGTTCCCACGCGCCCCGAGCGCAGCGTCGAAAGGCAGGTGCGACCAGGGGCTCTCAGGACATGCAGTTCCGGCACCGCCAGGAGCCACGTGCTACCTGGGTTTCCGTCGAATTCAGGCTCCTGGGTTTTAAGCCAGTCGAGGTAGGCCCTGTGCGCATAGTTGCAAGCAGGCCCCGCGACGCCTCGCAAGCTGCCGCGGGTCGAACCTTCCAGGATGCCAGCCGCCGTGAAGAGCGTCATCTGCGTGTCATCGGAGATTGGCGCGGGCGGGCGCCCTTTTGGATAGGCGTAGCAGCGAATCCCGCCGCTGCCGTATTTCGCGATCATCGACTCTCTCGACATGAACTCGACGGCGAACCCGAGCGCGTCGCCAGCCGCCCCGCCCACAAGACAACCCTGGAACTTGCTGAGGTAGCGCTCCCGCTTCTCACGCTCACACACGACCTCCGCCATCTCGGCGTCCTCCTTTGCCTCGTGGAAGTCCCCAAAGGCCTCCCCGAAAGCACGGGGAGTTGCCTTCTTCTCAGATCGCTCGATCACGGCTGATCCGAAAACCCCATTCTTCGCTGCGAGTATCGCTTCTTGGAGCATCTTTTTCAGATCTTGCATCGTCCGACTTCCTCGTCAGAGGAGACACAACGTCGTTCGCATCTCATGAACCTCGCAGAAATCCCTGAACTTGCGAATGCCGTCCTCGCCCGAGAATTCGCGGCACACTACGCTCACAAGCTCCTTGCCGTCGGCACCGACCACCTCCGCTTGTCCTTATGAACACAATCGGGCTTTTCTGAATCTGGTGTTGTTTTTGCAATTTCTGCCTCCATTTTGGGCCCGGCAACACAACTTAGGTGGTAAGTCGTGTTGCTCTCCTACCCTGACCTGGGGTATTGCGATTTCATGCTGCTGCTCTCATGCTTGATGTCTGCTTCCGAGTAAATCTATTGACGACGATTTCCGATAACGCGGATACCACAGCGTATCGGAAGCGAAGAGTTGAAGGGTGCAAGGCGCTGGCACCGCCTTGCAC
>NZ_JAAKEE010000073.1:0-8152 GCF_011038995.1 Adlercreutzia sp. ZJ242 | reverse complement strand
CCCCGTCGCATCCGCGCCCGAGGCGCCCGCGCCGGCCGAGCCAGCGGCTCCCGCAGCTCCCGTCGAAGCCGCTTCCGCTGGCGCCGCGCCCGCTGCCGTCCCTGCGCCTGAGGCGCACGCCGACGCCCCGCGCCCGCGTGACTACCAGCGCACCCGCGCCGAGGGCCGCCCCAACCGCGACCGCAGCGACCGTGCCGACCGCAACGACCGCGACCCGCGCGGCAACCGCAACGGCAAGGGCGGGAGCCGCAACGACCGCAACGACCGCAGCAGCCGCGACAACCGCGACCGCAACGACCGCCGCCCGCGCCGCCAGCGCGACAACCGCGTCAACCGCGAGGTGGTCCCGAGCGTCACCAAGGAAGAGCTCGCGGAGCTCAAGGTGGCCGAGCTGCGCGCGAAGGCCGCCGAGCTCGGCGTCGACGGCACGGGCGTCAAGAAGGCAGAGCTCGTGGGCCTGGTGTACGACGCCGCGGTAAAGGCAGAGGGCTTCGTCGAGGTCACGGGCGTGCTCGACATCCTCGCCGACGGCTACGGCTTCCTGCGCGCCGCGGGCTACCTGCCCGGCGAGGGCGACGCCTACGTGGGCGCCTCCACCATCCGCCGCAACGGCCTGCGCAAGGGCGACCTCGTGGTGGGGCAGACCCGTCCCGCGCGCGAGAACGAGAAGTTCGCCGCCATCCAGAAGGTCATCTCCGTGAACGGCATCCCCCTCGAGGAGCTGGGAGCTCGCCCGCACTTCAAGGACCTCACGCCGGTGTTCCCGGACGACCGCCTGCTCATGGAGCACGGCAAGAACACCATCACGGCGCGCGTGATCGACCTGGCCGCGCCCATCGGCAAGGGGCAGCGCGGCCTCATCGTGTCGCCGCCGAAGGCCGGCAAGACCACCGTGCTGAAGGACATCGCCGCCTCCATCACGGCCAACAACCCCGACGTGCACCTGATGTACCTGGGCATCGACGAGCGCCCCGAGGAAGCGACCGACATGGAGCGCTCCATCCGCGGCGAGGTCGTCTCCTCCACGTTCGACATGCCGTGCGAGAACCACATCGCCGTGGCCGAGCTCGTGATCGAGCGCGCGAAGCGCCTCGTGGAGATGGGCAAGGACGTGGTGATCCTGCTCGACTCCATCACGCGCCTGGCGCGTGCCTACAACCTGGCGCAGCCCGCCTCGGGCCGCATCCTCTCGGGCGGCGTCGACTCCACGGCGCTCTACCCGCCCAAGCGCTTCCTGGGCGCGGCGCGCAACATCGAGAACGGCGGCAGCCTCACCATCCTGGCCTCGGCGCTCATCGACACGGGCTCGAAGATGGACGAGGTCATCTTCGAGGAGTTCAAGGGCACGGGCAACATGGAACTCAAGCTCGACCGCTACCTGGCCGACCGCCGCATCTTCCCGGCCATCGACCCGGTGTCGTCGGGCACGCGCAAGGAGGAGCTGCTGCTCGACGGGCAGGAGGCCCCGCTCATCTGGGCGGTTCGCAGGATCCTGGCGAACATGAACAACACCGAGCGCGCGATGGACATGCTGATCAAGTCCTTGAAGCAGACCGAGACCAATCAGGAGTTCCTCATCCGCACGGCGAAGAAGGCCCAGGGCAGCCACGGGAAGTCGGACGAGGGCTTCGAGTTCTAGGCTCAAGGAGGAGCCATGACCCAGCAGAGCAACTGGCAGCAGGGCGTCTGGGGCGACGGGAGCACCCCGGCGCCCAACGCCTACGAGCAAACCTACAACGCCGCCGCGTCCGCGCAGCCGGGCGCGGCGGCCCCGGGGCAGGCCGCCCCGCAGGCCGCGCAGGCCCCGCAGACTTCGCAGGCCCCGCAGGCCCAGGCCGCCCCGCAGGCCGCGGCGCCCCAGCCGGACTTCGGCGCGTATCCTGGCGCGGCGCCTCAGCCTGCGTTCGCTCAGGCCGCCTACGCGCCGCAGCCGGCCCCGCCCGCGCCCGCCCCCAAGAAGGGCAAGGGCTGGATCGTCGCGCTCGTGGCGGTGGTCCTCTTCTTCGCGCTCATGTTCTTCGGGCTCGCGTCGTGCAACGCGGCCATGAGCACGGTGGCCAACCCCTTCGGCGCCTTGGGCGAGGACGTCTCCTCCGACTACGTCACCACGAACTCGGTGGGCATCATCGAGGTCTCGGGCACCATCCAGTACGACGGGACCACCGCGAGCCCCGAGGGGCTCAAGGCGCAGCTCGACCGCGCGGAGGAGAACCCCTACATCAAGGCCGTGGTGCTGCGCGTCGACTCGGGCGGCGGCACGGCGACGGCGGGCGAGGAGATGGCCGCCTACGTGCGCGACTTCTCCAAGCCCGTGGTGGTCTCGAGCGCGTCGATGAACGCGAGCGCGGCCTACGAGATCTCGAGCCAGGCCGACTACATCTTCACGGCCAAGACCACCGCCATCGGCGCCATCGGCACGGCCATGCAGCTCACCGACATCTCGGAGCTGCTCGACAAGCTCGGCATCGCGGTGGACAACATCACGTCGACGGAGTCGAAGGACTCGAGCTACGGCACGCGCGCCCTCACCGAGGATGAGCGCGCCTACTACCAGTCCATGGTCGACCAGATCAACGCGACGTTCGTGGAGACGGTGGCCGAGGGCCGCGGCATGACGGTCGACGAGGTGCGCGCGCTCGCCACGGGGCTCACCTTCACGGGCATGGGCGCGGTCGAGAACGGCCTGGCCGACGAGATCGGCACGCTCGAGGACGCCGTCGCCAAGGCGGGCGACCTCGCGGGCTTCACGCAGTGCGACACGGTGTACCTGCGGCCGGGCGCGAGCGGTCTGAACGACCTGCTCGATCTGATGAGTGAGAGCCGCGGCAGCGCCGACGCGCGTGCGCTCGCCGCCGCTTTGGAGGAGATGGAAAACCATGTCGGATTTGAGAGATAACAAGCGCGTCAAGTGGCCTGCCCGCGCGGTCGTCACGGCGGGCATGCCGTACGGCAACAAGCCGCTGCACTTCGGCCACATCGGGGGCGTGTTCGTGCCCGCCGACGCGTTCGCGCGCTTCCTGCGCGACCGCATCGGGGCGGACAACGTGCGCTTCGTGTCGGGAACGGACTGCTTCGGCAGCCCCATCAACGAGGGCTACCGCAAGCTCGTCGAGGCGGGCGAGTTCGACGGCTCCATCGAGGAGTACGTCATGCGCAACCACGAGGCGCAGAAGTCCGTGCTCGAGGCGTACCACGTCAGCCTCGACATCTTCGACGGCTCGGGCATCGGGCACGCGGCCGACGTGCACCAGCGGGTCACGAACGCGTTCATCGAGCGCCTCTACGAGAACGGCTGGCTCAAGCGCACCTCCACGCTGCAGTTCTACGACGCCCAGGCCGAGACGTTCCTGAACGGCCGCCAGGTGGTCGGGCGCTGCCCCGTGCAGGGCTGCAAGTCCGAGCACGCCTACGCCGACGAGTGCGACCTGGGGCACCAGTACGCGCCCGCCGACCTCATCGCGCCGATCTCGACGCTCTCTGACGCCGCGCCCGAGATGCGCCCGGTGGAGAACTGGTACTTCGACCTGCCGGCCTTCGCGGACTTCCTGCGCGCGCACGCCGCCGACCTCGCGGCCGACCCCGAGGTGCGCCCCGTGGTGCCCCAGACCATCGCGGAGTTTCTGGCCCCGCCGGTGATCTTCGTGAAGAACGAGGCATATGAGGCGTACGAGGCCGTCGCCGACGAGCTGCCGCGGCACGCGTACCGCCCGGCGGAGAAGGGCAAGGCCAGCTTCGAGATCGAGTTCGAGTCCATCGCGGCGCGCGACGAGGCGCGCAGCGTGCTCGCGCGCGCGAACATCCGCTTCCGCACCTCCAAGACGCTCGTGCCCTTCCGCATCACGGGCAACATCGAGTGGGGCGTGCAGGCGCCGGTGATCGAGGGCGTCGAGGGCCTCACCGTGTGGTGCTGGCCCGAGTCGCTGTGGGCGCCCATCTCGTTCACCTGCGCGGTGAACGACGAGCGCGGCCTGCCGCGCGGCAGCTGGCGCGACTTCTGGTGCTCCGACGACGCGTGCGTGTACCAGTTCATCGGGCAGGACAACCTGTACTTCTACGGCGTGGCCCAGCCGGCGCTGTTCGAGGCGCTGCGCCCGGGCGGCCTGCTCGACGGCGGCGACGACGCGCTCGCGCTGCGCCAGACCACGCTCGTGGCCAACCACCACCTGCTGTTCGGCAAGACGAAGGCGTCCTCGTCGGGCAAGGTCAAGCCGCCCACGGGCGAGCAGCTCCTCGAGCACTACACGCCTGAGCAGCTGCGCGCGCACTTCCTCGCGCTCGGCCTCGACCAGAAGTCGGTCGGCTTCTCCCCGAAGCCCTTCGACCCCGACGAGGCCAAGCGGAGCGACCCGCGCGTGGCCGACCCGGCGCTCAAGGAGGGCGCGCTGCTCACCAACGTGTTCAACCGCCTCGCGCGCAGCTGCTTCTACGAGGCGCAGAAGAGCTGCGAGGGGTACCTGCCGCTCGGCCCGGTGACGCCGGAGGTGGGCGTGCGCGCCCGCCGCGCGCTGCGCAGCTACGACGAGCTCATGCACAAGGTGGAGCTGCACTCGGTGATGTCGCTCATGGACGAGTTCATCCGCTGGTCGAACAAGTACTGGGCCGACCATATCAAGGCCGCCGACGCCGCCGGTGACGCGGACGCGCGCCGCCAGGTGCTCGTGGACTGCTTCTTCCTGCTGCGCGTCTGCACGCTCATGATGCACCCGATCGTGCCGGTGGGCTGCGAGAAGATCTGCGACTACCTGAGCTTCAGCTTCGACGAGTTCTTCAGCTGGAACTACGACTTCGACTCGAACGACGAGCTGTGCACCGCCGCCGAGATCGACGACGCCCGCCACCGCATCCAGGAGCTCCCCCCGCGCTTCGACTTCTTCAAGAAGCACGAGAGCCAGTACAAGTAGGCGGAGAGCAGGCGAAGAGCAGGCCGAGGACGGGCGGAGGGCGCAGCTCGCCCCACGCCATTGAGCGGAGCGCCGCAGCCCGCCCCACGCCGCTGAGCGGAGCGCCGCAGGCGCAGAGCCGAAGGTCTCAGCCGAGGGTATCGGCCGAAGGCCTTGCTGCGATCGGCGCGGTATTTTCCTGCAACCCCCTTGCAATGCGAGGGGGTTGTGCTATCTTAGACAGGCTGTGTAAACAGCAGGATTATCACACATGCTTGCGTGACCTGATCCGCCAGTGGCCACCTGAAAAAGGCTGCGGACGCAGGGTTGACCGCAGGCAGAGGACTAACGAATGGAGAAGAGACATGACGAAAGTCAGCATTTCCACGCTGCTTGACGCAGGCAGCCACTTCGGTCACCAGACCCGCCGCTGGAACCCCAAGATGAAGCCCTACATCTTCGGCAGCCGCGGCGACATCTACATCATCGACCTCAAGCAGACCCTCATCGGCCTCGACAAGGCGTACACCTTCGTGTCCGAGCTCACCCGCAAGGGCGGCACCGTGCTGTTCGTGGGCACCAAGAAGCAGGCCCAGGAGGCCGTGGCTGACGCCGCGAACCGCTGCGGCATGCCGTACGTGAACGCCCGCTGGCTCGGCGGCATGCTCACGAACTTCGTGACCATCCGCACCCGCGTGGAGCGCATGGAGGAGCTCGAGGCCATGGACGCCGACGGCCGCATGGCGCTGCTGCCGAAGAAGGAGCAGATCCTGCTGCACAAGGAGCTCGGCAAGCTGCAGACCAACCTCAACGGCATCCGCAACATGAAGCGCGTCCCCGACGCCGTCTTCGTGATCGACACCAACCGCGAGGAGATCGCCATCCACGAGGCCAAGCGCCTGAACATCCCCGTGGTGGGCACGCTTGACACCAACTGCGACCCGGATGACGTCGAGTACGGCATCCCGGCCAACGACGACGCCATCCGCTCGGTGCGCCTGCTGGCCGACTTCATCGCCGACGCCGTGATCGCGGGCACCGGCGCTGACGTGACCGCCGCCGAGATGGCGGGCGAGGCCGCGCCCGAGGCCGCCGAGGCCGAGGCCCCCGTCGCCGAGGCTGCTGCCGAGTAAGCCGCTTCGCTTGGAACAGCGCGCGCGGGGCTCGTCGGCGAGCTCCGCGCGCTTCCCGAAACCACCCCTTCCCACAGAAAGGAATTCCCATGGCTGCTATCACCGCTTCTATGGTCAAAGAGCTTCGTGAGATGACCGGCGCTGGCATGATGGAGTGCAAGAAGGCCCTCACCGAGGCCGAGGGCGACATGGACAAGGCCGTCGACGTGCTGCGCACCCGCGGCCTGGCTGCCGTCGCCAAGAAGGCCGGCCGCGCCACCAACGAGGGCACCGTCATGGCGCTCGTGAACGACGCGTGCACCTGCGGCGCCGTGGTCGAGCTCAACTGCGAGACCGACTTCGTGGGCATGAACGAGAAGTTCAAGGCCTACGCCGAGAAGATCGCCACCGCGGCGCTCGCCGCCAAGCCGGCCGACGTCGAGGCCCTGAAGGCCGCCGAGATCGACGGCGAGACGGTCGAGGCCGTCGTCACCGACTGCATCCACGTGATGGGCGAGAACACCCAGCTCGCGCGCGTTGCCGTGGCCGAGGGCGCGGGCGTGTCCTCCTACATCCACGGCGGCGGCAAGATCGGCGTGCTCGTGGCCTTCGACGTCGAGGGCATCGACCCCGCCTCCGCCGACTTCCAGAAGTGCGGCCGCGACGTGGCCATGCAGGTGGCCGCCGTCAACCCCGTCTCCGCCACGCGCGAGGACGTGCCGGCTGACGTGGCCGAGCACGAGATGGCCATCTACAAGGCTCAGGCCGCCGAGTCCGGCAAGCCCGAGAACATCCAGGAGAAGATCGCCATGGGCCGCATGGAGAAGTTCTACAAGGAGAACTGCCTCGCCGAGCAGGACTTCGTGAAGAACCCCGACCAGACGGTCGCCGACTACGTCAACGAGTGCGCCAAGGCCCTCGGCGGCACGATCGCCATCAAGGGCTTCACCCGCTTCGCCCTCGGCGAGTAGCCGACAGCGCAAGCGCCCGCGCGGCGCTCGGATGAAGTCACATAACCTGAGGGGGCTGTAGCAGAAGCCCCTTCAACAAGAAGCCCGCCGCAACATGTGGTGGGCTTCCTGCATTCTAGGGTCGTGACCCTGTCCACCGCGCGAAGTGCGGTGGACAGGCAACCACCCGCCATGCGGGTGCGCATCGAAGGCTTCGCCCTTGCGGGCGGCGGCCGCCGATCGGGTCTATGATGCGGCTGTTCGGGACTCCTGCTGCAGCCCCTTTTTTATGCAACTCGCAACGGGGCAAAGAAACGGGACAAACCGCTTCCCAGGTCGCCCCATCCGGGCCGCCTCGTTCGCCCTGGGCCCTTGGGGGCCGAAACACCGACAACGCCCTTTTCGCAGCCACCATTCTGAGAAGCTGGATGGAAAACGCCCGTTATCGGTGCTTTAGGCCCCGAAAACCACCGACAACGGCGCTTTCGCATCCACTTTCCCCGAGAAATCGCCGATAACTGATTATTTGCAACGATTAGCCACGTTTGTTTCGGGTGCAGCCGCATTGCCGATTTCGCATGCAGCCGCACCCGTTTTCAACTTGAGCTACGTCTAGTTCTTTGGTGATGTAAGCTCTCTCATGTTCACTTCACCAGTAAGCAGGGTCACGGCGTTGTGAACTATCCTATCCATAATAGCATCTGCGTGAGTTCCACCGCCGAGCCGTGCATGCCAATCCTCCACGCGGTACTGGGAGCACCATATCGTCGACGACTTGTCGTGGCGGCGGTCGACGAGCTCGAGGAAGAATCTCATCTGGTCGGGGTTCAGCGGATCCATGAGCCACTCATCGACGACAAGAACCCTGTAGCGCGCGTACTTCTTCAATATCCTCGATTCGGGAACGCCGGCGGCTAAGTCCTCCTCGCGCGACATCAGCAGGTCGGGCATGCGCACGTAGAGGGTGCTCATGCAGTGCTTGCATGCCTGGCGGCCGATCGAGCAGGCGAGAAAGGTCTTGCCGGTCCCGGTGTAGCCGACCACGATGACATCGGTGGCCGAGTCCACAAACTGGCAGGTCCCGAGGCCGTTGACTGTGTCGCGGGAAAGGGGCCTGCCGTCGTAGACGACGCCGCTTATGTCGGCATTTGCTATGCGGAAGTGTGCCCGCTGGAGCAGGCGCTTAACGCCGGCGTTTTCCTTCTCCTGC
>NZ_JAAKEE010000072.1:0-8420 GCF_011038995.1 Adlercreutzia sp. ZJ242 | reverse complement strand
TATTATACTAGAAAGTACCCAAAAGTACCATATATCAATATTGACAAATTTGACATCGGGCAACAAAAAAGCCCCGTTCATCGGGGCGATCAGAATCTGGATAACCTATTCATCTGTCAAAGACCCGCGCGCTCATCGCCTCCACCTTCGCCCAGATCGAGCAGATGGACGCGCCCGCCCAGGCTGGCGTCGACCTGCTCCAGCTCTGCCAGGCCTGGGCCGCCGCCCACCTCGGCGTTCGCCTCAAGTCGATCCAGTTCCTCCTCACCTGCGGCCTGCTCTGAGCCTGTTCTCGCGGCGTGACGTCTTCGGGGAGGGGCGGCGCGACTTCGGGCGCGAGAGCGGACGCGACTTCTGCTCCGATCCCTTCGATTTCCCCTTGCTTTTGGGGTGTCGCTGTCGTATACTAGAAAAGCTGTGCACAGGCGCAGCTCGTCTGACCTTAGCCTGCATGGGCCACCCTCTTGCTCGCTCAGATCTGACGGGACACGTACATGCCGCAAGGCACGGGCCATGAGGCCCGCACTAACACGAAAGGTGGAGACATGGCTGACAAACTGAGCATCAGCAAGGAGCGCACCGCAGAGCTCGTCAAGGAGTTCGGCAAGGGCGAGGGCGATTCCGGCAGCGCCGAGGTGCAGGTTGCCATCCTCACGGAGCGCATCCGCAACCTGACCGAGCACCTCAAGGTGCACAAGAAGGACAACCACACCCGTCGCGGCCTGATGATGCTCATCGGTAAGCGTCGCGGCCTGCTGAAGTACATCAAGCAGCGCGACATCGACGAGTACCGCGCGCTCATCAAGAAGCTCGGCATTCGCGACAACATCTAATCGCGTCAGCATCGGGGCCCGCAAGCTTTGCGGGCCCTGTGTTTGTTGAGTCGGTCGAAGCTGCCAGTGGGGCGGCTTTGCTCGTGAGGCGCGGTGAAGGTAAGTAGCCGCCCCTCGAAGAAGCTCACGCGCAATGAGGCGCGCGAGGTGAAGAGAAAGACACGAAAAAACATGACCAAAATCGTCGAATCCTTTGAGCTGTACGGCAAGGAATACCGACTTGAGACCGGCGAGCTGGCCAAGCAGGCCACTGGCGCCGTTCTCGCAACCTGCGGCGACACCACCGTGCTCGTGACCGCCGTGGTGTCCAAGCAGGAGCGCGACTACGACTTCTTCCCGCTGACGGTGGACTTTCAGGAGAAGATGTACTCCGTGGGGCGCATCCCCGGCGGGTACCTGAAGCGCGAGACGAAGCCGTCCGACCACGGCACGCTCACGGCGCGCATGATCGACCGCCCCATCCGCCCGGGCTTCCCGGACGGGTACAAGAACGAGGTCCACATCGTGGTCACGCCGTTCGTGTGCGACGGCCAGCACCTGCCTGACACCATCGCCGTCAACGCCGCCTCGGCGGCCCTTTTGGTCGGGGGCGCGCCGTTCGACGGCCCGGCGGCCTGCGTGCGCATCGGGCGCATCCGAAACGAGGAGACCGGCGAGCTCGAGTTCGTGGTGAACCCCACCGTCGACGAGGAGGCCGCGTCCGACCTGGAGCTGACCATCGCCGGCACCGCCGACTACATCTCCATGGTGGAGGCCGGCGCGCATGAGATCTCCGAGGAGGACATGCTCGCCGCCATGACGTTCGGCCAGGAGGCCATCGCCGCGTTCTGCGAGAAGCAGAGGGAGTTCCTGGCGAAGGTGAGCCCCACGCCGATGGACTACGTCATCCACGCCGCCGACCCCTGCGTCGCCGAGCGCATCGAGCCCTACTTCGAGCAGATGTCCGCGGCCCTCAAGGACGCCGACAAGCTCGCCCGCATGGGCAAGGTGGAGCAGCTCAAGGCCCAGGTCAAGGAGACCGAGTTCACCGAGGACGAGCGCGCCGCCTGGGGAAGCGACATCGCCGCGGCCCTCAAGAAGCTCGAGAAGCGCGCCATGCGCAAGATGATCATCGAGACGGGCGAGCGCGCCGACGGGCGTGCGCCCGAGGAGGTGCGCCCGCTGCACATCGTCCCGGGGTACCTGCCCCGCGTGCACGGCTGCGGCCTGTTCCAGCGCGGCCAGACCCAGGTCATGAGCGTGTGCACCCTCGGCATGCTCAACGAGTGGCAGCGCCTCGACACCATCTGGCCCGAAGAGGGCAAGCGCTACATGCACCAGTACAACTTCCCGCCGTTCTGCACGGGCGAGACCGGCCGCATGGGCGCCCCGAAGCGCCGCGAGATCGGCCACGGCAACCTCGCCGAGAAGGCCATCCTGCCGGTGCTGCCCACCGAGGACGAGTTCCCCTACGCCATCCGCGTGGTGTCTGAGGTGCTCGAGTCGAACGGCTCGTCCTCCATGGCCTCCACCTGCGGCTCCACGCTCGCGCTGATGGACGCCGGCGTGCCCATCTCCGCCCCCGTGTCCGGCGTGGCCATGGGCCTCATCAAGGAGGGCGACGACGTCGTCATCCTCACCGACATCCAGGGCATCGAGGACTTCCTCGGCGACATGGACTTCAAGGTGTGCGGCACGTCGAAGGGCATCACGGCGCTGCAGATGGACAACAAGGCCAAGGGCCTGTCGGTCGACATCCTCGCCCGCGCGCTCAAGCAGGCGCACGAGGGCCGCGCGTTCATCCTCGACGCCATGCTCGCCGAGATCGCCGAGCCGCGCGCCGAGATGCGCGAGACGGCCCCGCGCATCGAGACCATCAAGATCCCCGTGGACAAGATCCGCGACGTCATCGGAAGCGGCGGCAAGGTCGTCCGCGGCATCCAGGAGGAGACGGGCGCGTCCATCGACATCCAGGAGGACGGCACCATCCACGTCGGCGCCACCGACGGCACCTCCATGGAGGCCGCCAAGGCCATGATCCTCGGCATCGTGAAGGAGCCCGAGGTCGGCGAGGTCTACGAGGGCGAGGTCGTGGGCATCAAGGACTTCGGCGCCTTCGTCAAGCTCACGCCGGGCAAGGACGGCCTGCTGCACATCTCGCGCGTCGCCAACGGGCGCGTGGGCAAGGTGGAGGACGTGCTCAACCTCGGCGACGTCGTGAAGGTCGAGGTCCTCGAGGTGGATGCCAAGACGGGCAAGATCTCGCTCGACCGCCTCGACAAGCCGGACGCGCCGGCTGGCAGCGCCCCGGCGCGCGACGACCGCTCGCGCGAGCGTCGCGGCGAGCGCGCCCCCAAGGGCGACAAGCCGCGCCCGGGCCAGGGCACGCGCACCCCGCGCCGCCGCCACGGCAACGACGCATAAGGAGAGCCTGACGCGCTGACGCGGGAGCCGTTGCGGCTCCCGCGTCGCTGTTTGAGGCTGCTGTTGAGAGCGCCGTGCAGATTTTCCGCGGGATTTTGGCAGAAATCTTCAGATATTTGCCCTTCGTTCGCCGACGGAGGGGCGCATTTGCGGGAGACGACTCCCGTCTTCATATGTTTTCGCAGGTCAGTTTTTCTCGCGCGCGGCCACGTGGTCCCGCGCGCAGGCGCGGGACCCTGTTTTTGACCAACATCTGAAGATTTCTGCCAAAATGTCTTGAGGATTCTGCACGGGGCTCGCGAGGCTTCCCCTCTTGCATGAAAACGACGCAGAAAACGACGCAATCGAAGGAGACATGATGATCAAAGTTGCTGTTGCCGGATGCGCGGGCCGCATGGGCTCGGCCGTCTGCGACGCCGTCCGCGCCGCAGATGACATGCAGGTCGTCTGCGGCATCGACCCGCACGCCGCAGACGCGGCGGACTTCCCGGTCTACGCCGCGGTTGACGAGGCGCTCCACGCGCACGAGGTCGACGTGCTCGTGGACTTCACTCAGCCCTCCGTGGTGGCGGGCAACCTCGCCGCCGCCCTGCCGCGCGGCGTGAACTGCGTGGTGGGCACCACCGGCCTCGACAACGCGACGCTCGAGGAGCTGGCCGGCCGCGCGGCGGGCGACGCGTGCTTGTTCTACGCGCCGAACTTCACCACGGGCGCCGTGCTCATGATGCAGTTCGCGAAGGCCGCCGCGCCCTACTTCCCCGAGGCCGAGGTGATCGAGTTCCACCACGCCAAGAAGAAGGACGCGCCCTCGGGCACGGCCGTGCGCACCGCGCAGATGATCTCGGAGGCCCGCGGCGGGCGCGCAAGCGAGGCCCCTGGCGCCGAGACCGAGATCGCCGGCGCCGAGGGCGCCCGCGGCGCGCTCGTCGACGGCGTGCCCGTGCACTCCGTGCGCTCGATGGGCTACGTCGCCAGCCAGGAGGTCGTGCTCGGCTCCATGGGCCAGACGCTCACCATCCGCCACGACTCGTGGGACCGCACCTCCTACATGCCCGGCGTGCTCCTCGGCATCCGCAGCGTGGGCGCTCGTCGCGGCCTGATTGTTGGTTTGGAGAACTTCATGGCGTAACGCCTGCGAAACGCGAACAGTCGTGGCACAATATCAACCAGTTGTTCGTCGCGTGATGGCGCATGCGCGCGCCGTTGCGCGATAATGAGCGCAATACGCAGCAAGGCAAGTGAGGAGAACTTCATGTCTTTAGGTGAACCCCGTTTCGGCCGCATGATCCCGGCCATGGTGACCCCGTTCGACGAGAACCGCGACCTCGACCTCGACCGCGCCGGCGCGCTGGCCGACCGCCTCGTTGAGGGCGGCGCAGACGCGCTCATCATCAACGGCACCACGGGCGAGAGCCCGACGGTGTTCTACCCGCAGAAGATGGAGCTCTTCCGCGCCGTGGTGTCCGCGGTGGCCGGGCGCGTGCCCGTCATCGCGAACGTGGGCGACAACTGCACCGCCGACACGGTCGACTTCGCCCACGACGTCCAGGCAACCGGCGTCGACGGGTTCATGTGCGTGGTGCCCTACTACAACAAGCCCCCGCAGGAGGGGCTCTACCAGCACTTCAGCACCATCGCCCGGGCAGTCGAGCTGCCCATCATCCTGTACAACATCCCCGGCCGCTGCGTCATCAACATGACGCCCGAGACCACGCTGCGCCTGGCGAACGACTGCGACAACGTCGTGGCCATCAAGGAGGCGTCGGGCAACCTCGAGCAGATCAAGCGCATCATCGACGAGGCGCCCGCGGGCTTCGACGTCTACTCGGGCGACGACTCGGCCACCTTCGACATCATGAGGCTCGGCGGCGTCGGCGTCATCTCCACCATCGGCAACGTGGCGCCCGCGCGCATGAAGGAGATCGTGGATTTGTGCGCGGCGGGTGACTTCGAGGCGGCCGCCGCGGCCAACGAGCGCCTGCTGCCGCTCATGAACGGCCTGTTCGAGACCTCGAACCCCATCCTCGTGAAGGAGGCGCTCAAGCTCTCGGGCTTCCCCGTCGGCGGCGTGCGCCTGCCGCTCGTGGACGCCACGCCCGAGCAGTCGGCGCGCCTGGCCTCCATCATGCGCGAGGTGGGCGTTCTCGCCTGAGCCCGCGGGGCGAGGCGCAGCGCATAAAGGGACGCGACGCCGGCTCGACCACGCTCGGGCCGGCGTTTTGATAGGAAACGTCATCTGACACCAAGGAGATACATGGCAAAAGAAAGAAGAGAAGGGGACGCGCCGGCGCAGGGCCAGGCCGCCGCGACCCAGGGCAGCCGCAAGAACGCGCAGCGCTCCCAAGGCTCGCAGGGCGGGCGCAACGCGAAGAAGAGGACGAGCTCGTACAAGCACGTCAACCTCGAGCGCAAGCGCCCGCAGCTCACCCGCGACGGCGTCGAGGCGAGCAAGGGCGCAGGCCAGCGCGCCGACGCCCGCCGCGCGTTCTCGTCACACAAGAAGGACCCGCACGCGCGCCTCGAGATCATCCCGCTCGGCGGCCTCGACGCCATCGGCAAGAACATGACCGCCTTCATGTGCAACGGCGACATGATCCTCGACGACGCAGGGCTCATGTTCCCCGACGACGACCACCCGGGCATCGACCTCATCCTGCCCGACTACACCTACGTGCTCGAGAACGCCGACAAGCTGCGCGGCATCGTCATCACGCACGGCCACGAGGACCACACGGGCAGCCTCCCGTACCTGCTCAAGGACCTCGACCGCACGGTGCCCATCTACGCCACGAAGCTCACGCTCGGGCTCATCGAGGGCAAGTTCGCCGAGCACCGCATCAAGAACGCCAAGCTCATCGAGATCAAGCCGGGCGACGAGGTCAAGCTCGGCTGCATGACGGTGGACTTCTTCGCGGTGAACCACTCCATCCCGGGCGCCGTGGGGCTGTTCTTGCAGAGCCCGGCCGGCAACGTGCTGCACACGGGCGACTTCAAGCTCGACCAGACGCCCATCGACGGCGTGCACACCGACTTCGCGGCGCTCGCGCGCTTCGGCGAGATCGGCGTCGACCTCATGATGAGCGACTCCACCAACGCGCAGAACGCCAACTTCACGCCGTCTGAGGCGGAGGTGGGCAAGTCCCTCGCGCAGATCATCAGCCAGGCCCGCGGGCGCGTCATCATCGCGTCGTTCGCGAGCCACATCCACCGCATGCAGCAGATCTGCGACGCGGCGGTGGCGAACGGCCGCAAGGTGGTGGTCACGGGCCGCTCGATGATCCAGAACACCGACATCGCGCGCCGCCTCGGCTACCTCAACATCTCCGACAACGACCTCATCGACGCCTACGACCTGTCGGGCATCCCGCCTGAGCAGGTGGTCATCATGTGCACGGGAAGCCAGGGCGAGCCGCTCTCGGCCCTCGCGCGCATCGCCAACGGCGAGCACCGCACCATCGACATCGAGCGCGGCGACACCGTCATCATCTCGGCCACGCCCGTCCCCGGCAACGAGAAGGCCGTCACCCGCGTGATCAACTCGCTCGCCAAGATCGGCGCCGACGTGTACGACAAGAGCCGCGCGCGCGTGCACGTGTCGGGCCACGCCGGGGCCGAGGAGCTCAAGATCGTGCTCACCATCGTGCAGCCGCACGCGTTCATGCCCGTCCACGGCGAGGCCACGCACCTGCGCGCGCACGCCAAGCTGGCCGAGGCCACCGGCGTGCCGGCCGAGAACATCTTCGTGATGGAGAACGGCGACTCGCTCGTCCTGTCCGCCCGCGGCATCGAGGTGGGGGAGGGCGTGCAGTCCGGCATCGTCTACGTGGACGGCCTGTCAGTCGGCGACACCTCCCAGGACGTGCTCGACGAGCGCAACGCGCTCGGCAACCAGGGCTTCGCGAGCGTGGCCGCGGCCGTGTCGTTCAAGCGCCACGACCTCGTCGGCAGCCCGCAGGTGGAGATGCACGGCATCACCGGAGGCGACGACTACTACCTCAACCAGGAGATGGTCAGCGTGGTGGGCAACGCCATCCGCCGCGCGCTGTCCAAGGACGGCGACGCGAAGAGCGTGCGGAAGGTGGCGCGCGACTCGCTGCTGTCGCTTCTGTGGGAGCGCACCAAGCAGCGCCCTATGGTGATCGTGAACCTGTTGGAGGTGTAGCGCACGCACCTGCGCGCATCCCCTATACTGGAAGTCCACGCACGTTGAGCGGCTTGCCTTGCGAGCCGCTCACGTCGTACCATCCACCTGAATCGAACCGCAAACACAGCATGAAGGAGCTTGGGCGTGGCCCGTCAACCAGCATCAACGCAGTCTACCAAGAAGAAGCAGGCCCGCAACACCGCGCAGGGCCGCAAGAGCGTCGCGGCGCGTCGCAGCGCGCCGCCTGAGCCCGCGGCGCACGTGCTCGACGACCGCGCGCGCCGCGACATCGCGGGCGTGGTGTTCATCCTGCTCGCCGTCGTGCTCCTGCTCGCCGCCGTGCTCTCCCCGAGCGGCGAGGGCATCGTGACCTCGTTCATCTCGCGCGGCGTGCACCTCGTGTTCGGCGTGGGCTGCTACGTGCTGCCCGCGGTCCTCGCCGCCGTCGGCGTCACCTTCCTCGTGCGCTTCGAGCGCGAGCGCGTGCCCGTGCGCGTGGCGTGCGGCCTCATGGTGATCTTCGTGGCGCTGCTCGGCTTCATCGCGCTGTTCACGCCCATCTCGGGCGTCAACGGCGACAACCTGGCGCTGCTGTTCGCCGAGGGGGCGCTCACGAGCCACGGCGGGTACGTGGGCGCGGGCATCGCCTGGGTGGGGCTCACGCTGTTCGGCCAGGTCATCTCGTGCGTGATCCTCGCGGGCGTCATGCTCATCGGCATCATCATCATCGGGTTCTCCATCTCGAAGCTCATCGAGACGATCCGCGCGAAGCGGGAGGCGCACGCTGCCGCTGCCGCCGAGGCGGCTGCGGCCGAGGAGCGCGACGGGGTGGTGGCCGCGCCTCCCTTCGCGCGCGTGCGGCGCGGACGCGGCTCGCGCAGGCGCGACGCTGACGCGCTCGAGGCGGGCGCCATCGCCGATCCCGGCGCCGAGACGGGCGTGCTCGTGAAGCCCGCGAGCGTGCTTGCGGCCTCTGAGACCGCGACCTTGAAGCCCGCGCGCGCCGGGCGGGCCTCGGCCCGCCGCCACCGCAGCGCGGC
>NZ_JAAKEE010000071.1:0-8946 GCF_011038995.1 Adlercreutzia sp. ZJ242 | reverse complement strand
GAGACGGCAGGCGCGGGGACGCCCGCCGGGACAGGAGCGGGCGGGGGCGGGACCGGGGCGCCCGCCGGCGCGCCAGGCGACGCTGCGGCGGGCGCGTGCGGCTCGGGCGTGATGGCGGGGATGCGGGAGAGGTCGGGCATGGGCCTTACGCCTTGTCCGCGTGCGCGGCGGAGGCGCTCGTCGCGCTGACGGCGCTTGTCGCGTCGGCAGCAGCGGCGCTTGCGGCGTCAGCGTCGGCAGCGGCGGCGCGACGCTCGCGCCGGTCGGCGACGGCGGCCTCGGCGGCATCCGCGGTGGCGTCCACCAGATCGCGCACGGCGCTCTGCTTGGCGGGCCTGCCCGCGCCGCCCAAGCGCACCGACTCCTCAGAGGCGCCGCGCGTCTTCAGGCGGGCGCGAACCTTGTCAGTCACCGAGCTCACCAGGTCAAGCGGCGCACTCGTGACCGAGTCGACCGTGTCCATGGTCTTGGTGACCGAGTCGGTGATCTGCGTGACGTCCTCGAGGATCTGGTCGACGCGCATGATCTCCAGGTTGGCCGCGTCAACGGTGAGCGACACGCGGTCGACGAGCGGGTCGACCTTCGACGAGACGGGCTCGAGCTGCGCGGTGATCTTCTCCACGTGGTCGAGCGTGGGCTTGATCTGCTCATGGAGCTCGCTCACCGTGTCGTTCACCTCGGACACCGCCTGGCGCGTCCTGCGGAAGGTGAGCGCGAGCTCCACGACGAGCCATACGAGCGCGATGCCGACGACTGCGTACACGACGGGAAGCGCGATGTTGAGCAATTCACCAAATTCCATTGCCGTTCCTCCTGATCGGGCTTTGAAGGCAAACTATAGCACTTCACCGTCCAATTCTACACAGGCAGGTCAGCGAATGCGCCAAGCGCCCACGCATCGTTACCCGCGCGTTGCGCCTCCCCCCGCGCGCTTCGGGGGCGCCGAGGCCGCCGCATCCGCCGCGCCCGGCGCCTTCGCGCCCGCACGTTGCGCCTTCTCCGTGCGCGGGGCGGGCCTTGCAGGCTGCGCGGCCTCGGCGCGGTCGCGTGCGGCGGCCTCGGCGCGGTAGGCCTCCCAGCCGCGATCGCTGGGGTGGTAGAAGCAGCCCCGCTCGAGCCCCTCGGGCAGGTAGCGCTGGTCAACCCAGCCGCCCGGGTAGTTGTGCGGGTACCGGTACGTGCCGTAGTTCTCCGATCCGGGGCGATGGCGGTCACGCAGGTAGTCGGGCACGTCGCGCCGCGGGCCGTGGCGAACCTCGGAGAGCGCCGCGTCGATGGCGGCCTCGGCGGCGTTGCTCTTCGGCGCGAGCGCCAGGTAGATGGCGGCCTGGGCCAGGTTGATGCGGCACTCCGGGTAGCCGATCACCTCGGCGCTCCGAAACGCCGCCTCGGCCACCAGAAGCGCGTTCGGGTCGGCGTTGCCGATGTCCTCGGACGCGGCGATGAACATGCGCCGCGCGATGAACTTGGGGTCCTCCCCGCCGTCGATCATGCGCGCGAGCCAGTACACGGCCGCGTCGGGGTCGCTTCCGCGCATGGACTTGATGAACGCCGAGATGACGTCGTAGTGCATGTCCTTGTTCTTGTCGTAGGGCAGCGCGCGGTGGGGCGTGGCGGCGCGCACCATGCCCTCCGTGACGGTCACGGGCGCCTCCGGCGCGCCGGGGCCTGCCATGCCCGCCGCGAGCTCGAGCGTGGTGAGCGCGTCGCGCCCGTCTCCCCCGGCCAGCGTGACGATGGCGTCGAGCGCGGCGTCCTCGAGCACGTAGGCGCCGGCAAGGCCGCGCTCGTCCGCGAGCGCGCGGCCCACGAGCAGGGCGATGTCCTCGTCGGAGAGCGCATGCAGCTCGACCACGCGCGAGCGCGAGATGAGGGCCGAGTTCACCTCGAAGAACGGGTTCTCGGTGGTGGCGCCCACCAAGACCACCATGCGGTCCTCCACGGCGTGCAGCAGCGCGTCCTGCTGGCTGCGGTTGAAGCGGTGTATCTCGTCGACGAACAGGATGGTGCGCAGGCCGCCCATGACGAGGCGCTTCTCCGCCGCGTCGATCTCGCGGCGCAAGTCCGACACCGTGCCGCCGATGGCCGACACCTCCACGAACGTGGCCTTCGTGGTCTCCGCGACCACATGGGCGAGCGAGGTCTTCCCCGTGCCCGCGGGGCCGAACAGTATCACCGAGCTCAGGTGGTCCTGCTCGATGGCGGCGCGCAGCCAGCTGCCCGGCCCGACCGCCTCGGTCTGGCCCACCAGCTCGTCAAGCGTGCGCGGGCGCATGCGCACCGCGAGCGGCGCCACCTTCGTGCGCTCGGCGTTCTCGAATTCTGTGAACAGCGTATCCATGCGACGCATCATACCATGTCTGCTCTTCACGAACAAATGTTTCTGTGAAACTTCTCGAAAAAGTTCGAGGGCCTGGACTTGGAACGAAATCCACAAGTTCGCCACTTGCGGTTCACGGGTTATTCAAGCCCGTCCCTTATACTGACGTCAGCAAGTTGATAGGTTCCCCTCCTACCTTGCTTGCCTGCTTTATCCCTTTAAAAGCAGAGCGGCGCAAAGCCGCATCATCCCCTCCTTTTGGCCCGGCGAGTTCCCCTCTCGCCGGGCCCCTTCTTTTCCAAGCCAAACATGGCCGAGGGGCATGAGGCAGAAGAGCGGTTAAGGCCCCGGGCGGCTTCCTGGACACGCAATCACGTGGAAAGGAAGATGTCGCGTTCAGGGGGTGAGCCCCTGGAAGGGCGTGCCTGCGGTCCAGCCACCGACAACGACGCTTTTCCATCCACCCCTCAGGTGATTCTGGATGAAAAGGGACCGTTATCGGCGGTTTCCTGGGAAAAGTGGATGCAAAAAGCGCGTTGTCGGTGGTTTTCGAGGCCCAAAGCACCGACAACGGGCGTTTTCCAGCCAGCTTTCCCGAGCTGTGGATGAAAGAGGGGCGTTGTCGGTGGTTCGAGCCGCGGTTGGGAAGAAGGCGTTGTCGGTGGTTCGAGCTCCAGGGGCCCCATGCCCCAAGGGTGCCCGAAGCCAGCGCCCAGGACATGAAAAGCGGGGCGCCGTCGGGGCGCCCCGCTTATTTGGGTCGGCGGATGCCGGCCGCGGTTGCGAGCAGCCGCGAGGCTAGCGGCCCTGCTTCTGCTTCCAGAGGATGTTGTTGGTCTCGAGCCAGCTCTCCACGGTGCCGGTGTCGAAGCCGTCAGCCGGGTCGATGATGAGCGCGTACATCTCCTCCTCCTTGAGCACGGCGTCGAGCGCGTCGGTGAGCTGGATCTCGCCGCCCACGCCCGGCTTGACGTCGGCCAGAAGCTCCATCACGCGCGGGCTCAGGAGGTAGCGGCCGAACACGGCCAGGTTGCTCGGCGCGTCGGCGAGCGCGGGCTTCTCGACCAGCGAGTCGACCTTCCACACGTCGTCAGCCACGGCCTCGCCGGCGATCACGCCGAAGCGGCTCACCTCCTCGTCGGGCACGGGCATGACGGCGATCACGCTCGCGCCGCCGTGCGCGTCGGAGACGGCCTGCATGGCGGGCAGCATCTTGTTGTTCGGCACGAGCACGTCGCCCAAGAGCACGTAGAACGGCTCGTCGCCCGTCTTCTCGGCCGCGCAGCGCACCGCGTGCCCCAGGCCCAGCGCCTCCTCCTGGTACACGTAGCTCACGTTCAGGTTGCCCACGTACTCCACCATGTCGGCGTAGGCGTCCTTGCCGCGCTCGCGCAGAAGCGCCACGAGCTCGGGGTTGGGGCTGAAGTGCTCCTCGATGGCCTTCTTCTCATGCGAGTTGATGATGACCACCTCGTCGGCGGCCGAAGCCAGGCCCTCCTCGACCACGTACTGGATGGCCGGGCGGTCAACGACGAGCAGCATCTCCTTGGGCTGGGCCTTCGTGGCCGGCAGAAAGCGGGTGCCCAGACCCGCGGCGGGAATCAGTGCCTTCATGTGTCTCCTATCTCACATGCCGAGGCGGCGCACGGCAGAACTAGCGCCATTATACGCCATGAAGCCCGATGGGCGAAGGCGGAGGGCGGCGGGGCATGCTACACTGGCGGGCATGGAAGCCTCCGCCGACACCCGCCCCGCCGACGCCGCTGATCGCGCGCTTGGCCACCCCGGCGGTCGCGCTCCCAGCCGCATGCCCGAGGGCGCGCTCGACCCCATCCCCCGCGAGGAGGAGGTCCGCGTCAGCGGCCCCGACGACGCCGGCCTCATGACGGCGCGGCTCTTCGCGTTCAACACCGCCGTCTCGCTGTCCGCCTACGGCGACGCGCCCGCCTGCCGCGCCGCGTTCAGCGAGGCCGTCGCAGCGTGCCGCACCTACGAGCGGCTGTTCTCCCGCACGCTCCCCCACTCCGACATCGCGCGCGTAAACGCCGCGGGCGGCGCGCGCGTGCGCATCGACCCGCGCACGTTCGACCTGCTCACGCGTGCGCTCCGCTACTGCGCGCGAAGCGAGGGCGCCTTCGACGTCACGGTGGGGCCGCTTGTGCGGCTGTGGGACTTCCGCGCGGGCATCGCGCCCGACGCCCGCGCGCTCGCACAGGCCGCGGCGCACGTGGGCTGGGAGAAGCTCGCGCTGACCGAGGAGCCCGGCGCGCCCGCGCGCCACTTCGCCCAGCTGGCCGACGAGGCGGCCGCCGTGGACGCGGGCGGCATCGCGAAGGGGTGGGTCGCCGACGAGCTCGACGCGCTCATGGGCGCGCGCGGGCTCTCCGGCTACATCATCAACTTGGGCGGCAACGTGGTGGTGCGCGGCAGCAAGCCCGGCGGCGCGCCGTGGAGGGTCGGCGTCCGCAGCCCGCGCGACCCCCGGCGCCTGGCAGGCGCCGTGCCGCTCGCCTCGGGCAGCGCGGTCACGAGCGGCACCTACGAGCGCTGCTTCACCGCGCCCGACGGCACGCTCTGCCATCACGTCCTCGACCCGCGCACCGGCATGCCCGTGCGCACCGACGCCGCGAGCGCAACCGTGATCGCCAGGAAGTCCATCGACGCCGAGGGGTTCTCCACCACGCTCCTGGCCTTGGGGACGGAGCGCGGCAGCGCGCTCGCTCGCCGCTGCCCCGAGATCCTCCAGGTCGTCTTCGTAACCGAGGACGGCCGCGTCACCACGCTGCGCTAGGGGCCGTTCGCGCCCGTCATCGCACGGCTGCTGCCGCGCTGCGCCGAAAGCGCCTGGGCGCGAGGCCAGATCCTTCGACTCCGCGCCCTTCGGGCGCTCCGCCCAGGATGACATAGGGGGATGGCGCGCTGCTCGCGCCCGCAAAGTCCCCCTACTCGGGCTCGGCTTCGCGGACCTTCTGCACGACCTCGAGGCCGACGGTGGGGATGCGCACGACCATGAGGTAGAGCAAAAACACCGCCACGCAGGCGAGGACCGCCCACACGAGCGGCTTCTGGACCAGGATCGCGCTGGCCGTCATCACCGCGAACGACACGGTGAGGATGCGCACCTTGGTGGACGCGGGGATGCCGCCCGCCTCCAGGAACGCCTCGACGTAGGTCTTGTACACCTTCGTCGACGTGACCCACGCGTGGCAGCGCGGCGACGACTTCGCGAACAGAAACGTCGCCAAGAGCAGAAGCGGCGTGGTGGGCAGCACGGGCACGAACACGCCGACGGCGCCGAGCGCGAAGCACGCCCACGCGCAGCCCAGGAAGAGCAGCCGCCTCATCGCTCGGATCGGGAGCGGGAGGCCTGCTCGGCCACGGCCTCCTCAAGCAGGCGCATCTGCGCCTCGGCGCGCTTGGTGCCGCGCATGATCATGAGCACGTACACCAGAAGCGCCGCCCACAGAAGCGCGTACGCCGCGATGAGGTACGGGGCCGACGGGATCACGGTGCTGTAGATCTCAACGAGGATGGGGTTCATGAGTGCTCCTTTCGAAAAACAAGCTCGCCTTCCCGGCAAGGTCGGCGAAGGTTGCTGCGGCGCCTGCGTCAGTCCTCCAGCAGCTCCTTGACAGCTTCCACGCGCTGCTCGAGGCGCACCTGGCGGAATCGCAGGCGGTAGAGCGCGAAGCCCACGCACAGCATGCCCGCCATGACGACGCCCACGCACAGGCCCATCTCGGGGCTCATGCCGCCCTCGCGCACCACCACGGGGTGGATGGACGAGGGGATCAGGCGCGTGACCATGAGGCAGATGGGCACGTCGACGAAGGCGATGATGCCGATGACCGCGGAGAACGTGGCACGGCGCTCGGGCTCGTCGATCATGTTGCGCAGCACCAGGTACGCGATCACGATGAGCATGAGCACGAGGTAGGTGGTGAGCCGCGGCTCCCACGTCCACCACACGCCCCACTCGAAGCGCGTCCACATCTCGCCGGTGATCATGGTCATGATCACGAACAGAAGCGAGATCTCCATGGCGATCTTCGCGCAGGTGTCGAAGCGCTGCTCGCGCGTCACGAGGAACCACACGCAGTAGTACGCGGCGAACGCCAGCGCGCAGAACGACACCATGGCGACCGGCATGTGGAAGAAGAATATCTTCTGCGAGATGAGCAGCTTGTTCGAGATCAGCGACCCGCCGATGAGCTCCGCGCCGCCCACGGTGGCGCCGCCCACGGGGGGCACCACGAGAAACGCCATGAGGAAGCCCGCCGTCGTGAGCAGCGCGCCCGCGACGAGCACCGCCGGCGCCACGCGATCAGGCCACTGCCCCGTCTCGGGCAGCTTGGTGGTTTTCTTCGTCACCTTCTCCGTCCTTTCCGCCTTGCGGCTCGCCAACGAGGCGTCACCAGGTTAGCTCACCACGAAATCATACAGCACCCACGACGCCAGGATCATGATCACATCGTAACCAGCGGCGAGCGCCAGCGACATCCCGAACACGTCAGCCAACGCGTCGCCGCCCACGAGCGCGGCCGTGGTGGCCGACACGCACGCGTAGAGCAGCGGGAAGATCACCGGCACGAACAGAAGCGCCAGCATGACGTCCTTCCCGCGCGTGTTCGCCGTGATGGTGGACAGCAGCGTGCCCACGCCCGCGATGCCGACCGACCCCACCACGAGCGGCGCGACCATGAGCGGCGCGGAGGCGCCGGGGTGCGCGAAGCTCGAGAAGAAGAACCAGAACAGCGGCACGGCGATCACCTCGACCACCAGCAGGAACACGAGGTTCGACGTGGCCTTCGCCAGAAACACCACGCCGCGGTCGAGCGGCGCGAGGAGCAGGCCCTCGATGCAGCCGTTCTCCTTCTCCGCCGCGAACGAGCGCCCGAGCCCCAGAAGCGAGGTGAACACGACGAGCGCCCACAGAAGGCCGCCCGACACCTCGAGGAACTCCCCGCCCGGGCGGGCGAACGACAGCGCCACGCCGTACACCACGATGACCAGCACCGCGTAGATGCCCATGGAGACGAGCATCTCCTTGGTGCGGAACTCCTGGCGCAGGTCCTTGCCGAGCAGCGTCTTGTACTGCGCGAAGCCGGAGGGGCGCTGCGGGCGCGCGGCGGGCGCGGGAGCCTGGGCGGCGGGGCGCGCGGCGGGCGCCTTCTGCGAGCGCGTCATCTAGGCCACCCCCGTTCCCACCGTGGAGCGGTACAGCGCGCGGAACTCCTCGGCGTCGAGCTCGTCGGCGCGCGCGAAGCGCACCACGCGCCCGCGCGCCATCACCATCACGTGGTCGGCCAGCGCGCGGCCCTTCTCCAAGTCGTGGCTCACCATGACGAACGTGCGCTCGGCGCGCACGCTGCCGATGAGCTCGTCGAATATCTCCACCGCGTGCGGGTCGAGGCCCGAGTACGGCTCGTCGAGCAGCACCACGGCCGGGTCGTTCACGAGCGCCCGCGCGATGGAGACGCGCTGCGTCATGCCGCGCGAGAACGTGCGCACGCGGTCGAGGCGGCGGTGGCGCAGCCCCACCGCGTCGAGCAGCTCGAGCACGCGGCGCTCGGGGTCGGGCACGCCGTAGAGGCGCGCGTAGAACAGCAGGTTCTCCTCGGCCGTGAGGTCGGGGTAGAGCATGGCGCTGTGCGAGATGAGGCCCACCGACGCGCGCACGGCGTCAGGCTCCTCCTTCGCGTCGACGCCGCCTATGCGAATGTCGCCCGCGCTCGGACGCGTGAGCGTGGCGAGCATGCGCAGAAGCGTGGTCTTGCCGGCGCCGTTCGGCCCGAACACCGAGAGGAACGCGCCGCGGGGCAACGCGAAGCTCACGTCGTCGACGGCGCGGCGCCCCCCGAACTGCTTGGTGAGGCCCCTGACCTCGATGGCCGCATCCATTCCTGCCCGCACCCCCTTAGCTACCTCGCGTCACGGGCGCCCTCGGCGAGGGCCTCCCCCGCATCCGAGGTCGACGGGCCGGCAGAGGCGCGGCCCGCTTCAGCGGCCTCGGCGGCGTCAGCGGGCTCAGCCGCTTCCGCACGCCCGGCGACGCCAGCGCGCCCGGCGGAGGCGCTCCTCCGCTTGCCGAGCAGCGCCACCACGGCGCCCGCCATGAGCAGCCCGAAGCCCACCCACACGAAGCCGATCAGCGGGTTCACGCGCACGTCCATGGAGAAGTCGCCGTTGGCGTTCACGCCGCGGTACACCACGAACAGATCCTCCGTCGGGAAGCTGATCACGCTCGCCACGAGCTTCTGCTGCCGCGTGGACTGGACCACCTGCACGGCCGGCGACACGCTGCCCACGTACGCGCCGTCCTTCAGCACGTCATAGTGCAGCGTGTAGAGGATGTCGTCGCCGTTCTCGGAGGGCGTGATCTCGTTGCCGGTGTAGAAGAGCTCGTAGTCCTTGATCTTGAACGGCTCGGACGCCGTGTCGGTCGCCTCGTCGTAGGGCACGTACCCCGTGACCTCGGTCACGTACATCGACGAGCCGATGAGGCCCACCAGGATGACGGCCATGGCCGTATGCGCGATGCCGCCGCCGAGCGTCGGGAGCAGGCGCCTCAGCGACCCGCCCGAGCCCGCGCCGGCCGAGCCCGCGCCCACGCCGGCCGCGCCCGA